>JAGWWV010000022.1 GCA_018970175.1 Acidobacteriota bacterium | reverse complement strand
CCGGCCCTGCCCGCCGGGGTGACGAGATCGAGTGCCACGTAGTCCGCAACGACGTCGAGGTCGGGTGCGAACGCGGCGCGATGTTCCGCAGGCAAAAGGTCGATCACCAAGGAACCCTCCGCGTAGTTGTTGATGGCAACGCTCACCGCGTCGCGCCACCACTTCGCCATCGTCCCGCCGAACCCGCGTGGTCGTGCGCCCATCTTGAGGCGGTAATCGGGGGTCGGGTCGCTGGCAAGGCACGCTCCCAACAGGCCGCTCGGCACGACGATGCGGGGGAGGGCTCGTTCGCGCTGGGTGGCCGACATCGATCCAAGATCGAGATAGTCCCAGACGACCCCTGTGTAGCGCTCGGCTGCGGGCAGGGTGGGCGCGCCAACAAGGGCGAGGTTTGCGGCGCGGGCCCGCTCGAGGTGTACCCCGCCAACGCCGAGTAGTGCCGCGTCGCCGCCCCGCAGGGTGGCGAGGGCCGAAGCGACCTCGGCGCGCTTGGCTCCGAGTGTCGCGCCGAAAGTGCCGCTGGCCGGTTTCCACTTGGTGCGCGGGGCGCCCCCCTCCGCCTTGCCCTCCGAGGGCGGGAGGAGAATCACGAAGTTGAGACGCATGAGGCAAGTTTGTCTCACGCTGGGTACTATTAGTACGACTGACGTGACCAATGGCTCACCAAGGCGGTTGGCTCCTGTCGGGACGTTCACAACCCCCTCTCACGTTCGGGCAGATGACATGACATATCTCGAGGACAACTCCATTTACGGCTCGGTTAGCGATTGGGCCACCGACTTCGATCACGCCGATCCGGAGTACAACAAGAACGCGCATGCAATCTGGGACCAGTTGCGCGGCACCTGCCCCGTCGCCCACAGCAACCGTTACGGCGGCACGTGGTTGCCGACCACGCACGAGTTCGTGCACGAAATCGCCTACGACACCGACCACTTCTCGAGCCGTGGTGTCGTCGTTGCAACGGTGAAGCCGAGCGACAACCCTGATGCCCCGCCCGCACCCATCGGTGGTGCGCCGCCCATCACCTCCGACCCGCCGTTCCACCAGCACGCGCGCAAAATCCTTCTTCCGGCTTTCGCGCCTCCCGTCATCAACGAGTGGGAGCCCGAAGTCCGCAAGTTGTGTCGCGATCTCATCGCCGGCATGAGCAAGGACGATGTCGTCGACGCGGCCGTGCAGTACGCACAGCACATTCCCGTCAATGTCATTGCGCGCATGCTCGGCTTTCCGCCCGAAGACGGCGAACTGTTCCGTGGTTTCGTCCACAACGTTCTCGAAGCAATCAATCTCGAACCCGGCGCCCGCGTTGCCGCGTTCCAGGAACTCGATGCCTACGTTCAAAAGCAAGTCGAAGACCACATCGAAAATCCACGCAACGACCTCACGAGTTTCCTCCTCAATGCGAAGATCTTCGACAACCCGCTGTCCCCACAGCACGTTGGTGGCACGATCATCCTTCTGCTGATCGCCGGCATCGACACCACGTGGAGCGCCATCGGTTCGAGTCTGTGGCACCTTGCCACCAACCCGGTCGATCGTCGTCGCCTCGTCGACAATCCGCAGCTCATGCCGATGGCCATCGAAGAATTCCTGCGCGCGTATGCGCCGGTCACCATGGCGCGCGTCGTCAAAGAGGACTACGAGTTCCACGGCGTCGAGATGAAGCAGAACGACTGGGTGCTGCTGCCGTTCCCGGCAGCCAACCGTGACCCCAACGAGTGGGAAGACGCCGACAAGGTGATCATCGACCGCGAGGTCAACCGTCACGCCGCGTTCGGGCTCGGCATTCACCGGTGCCTCGGTTCCAACCTCGCGCGCCTCGAATTGCGCGTCGCGGTCGAGGAATTCCTTGCGGCGTTCCCCGACTTCGAACTCGCGCCGAGCGAGGTCGTGAAGTGGAGCGTCGGCCAGATCCGCGGACCCCGCGAACTGCCGGTGCGCATCACTGCCCGCGCCAACTGAATTGCGTCTGCTTCGGGCGACCACCTACCCGCTATAAACAACGGGTAGTGCTCGACCTCGACTCCCTCAATCCCGACCAGTACGACGCGGTCGTGCACCCGGGCGGACCGCTCCTGGTCGTTGCGGGTGCAGGCTCGGGCAAAACCAGGGTGCTCACGCAGCGCATCGCGTGGCTCATCGAGCAGGGCGTGCACCCCATGCGCATCCTTGCCATCACGTTCACCAACAAGGCGGCGGGCGAAATGCGCGACCGTGTCGCCGCTCTCGTCGGGCCGGTGGCCAACAAGATGTGGGTCAGCACGTTCCACTCAGCGTGCGTGCGGATCCTGCGCGACAATGCCGAGCGGCTCGACTTCCCGAAGTCGTTCTCCATATACGACCAGTCCGACTCGCAACGACTCGTCGGATACGTCGTGCGCGACTTCGGTCTCGATGTGAAACGGTTTCCCGCGCGCGGAGTCCAGGCACGCATCAGCCTCTGGAAGAACGAACTCATCAGCCCCGGCAAGGCCAAGGACACCGCGGCCGGCATGCTCGATTCGCGCAACGCCGACATTTACGCCGAGTACCAGGTACGCCTCGAACGTGCCGGCGCGATGGATTTCGACGATCTGTTGTTGCGCACCGTGCAGTTGTTCCGCAACAACCCCGACGTGCTCGACATGTACCAGGAACGGTTCCAGCACATCCTCATCGACGAATACCAGGACACGAACCTCGCCCAGAACGAGATCGTGCTGATGCTCGGTGCCAAGCACCACAACGTCTGCGTGGTGGGCGACACCGACCAGTCGGTGTACCGCTTCCGCGGTGCCGACTTCCGCAACATCCTGCAGTTCGAAGAGGCGTTTCCCGACGTCACAACGGTGGTGCTCGCACAGAATTACCGCAGCACCCAGAACATCCTCACCGCCGCCAATGCCGTCATTGCGAACAACGTCGAACGCCGCCCGAAGAATCTATGGACCAGTGCCGGTGGTGGTGACCCCATCGTTCGTTACTACGCCGACGACGAGCACGACGAAGCCGCGTGGATCGCCCAGCAGCTGTTGAACGCGCACGAAACCGATGCGCGCCAGTGGAGCGAGATGGCGGTGTTCTATCGGGCCAACGCACAGAGCCGCCTTCTCGAAGAAGCGCTCATGCGTTACGGCGTCCCGTACAAGATCATCGGTGGTACGCGGTTCTACGAACGAAAGGAAGTGAAGGACGCACTTGCCTACCTTCGCGCCGCAATCAACGAAAACGACGAAGTCAGCGTGAAGCGGGTCATCAACGTGCCCAAGCGCGGCATCGGCGACGGCAGCATCGACAAGATCGATGCACTTGCCCGCGACAATCGCGTCGGCTTTGCCGCCGCGATGCACCGTGCCGACGAAGCCGGCATCTCCGGCGCCGCCGCCAAGGGTTTGTCAAAGTTTCTCGAGGCTCTCTATGAAGCCGGCAATCACCAAAGCGAAGGCCCAGCGGAAGTACTGCGTATCGTTCTCGAGAAATCCGGTTACATGGCCGACCTCGAGGAAGAGGGCACCGTCGAAGCCGACGGTCGTATCGAGAACATCGCCGAACTCATCGGCTTTGCCGAAGAATTCGAAACAGTCGACGAGTTCCTCGAGCAGGTTGCCCTCGTCGCCGACACCGACGACATCGACGGCGACAACCGGGTCATGCTGATGACACTGCACGCCGCGAAGGGTCTCGAATTCCCGCTCGTTTTCCTTGCGGGCTGTGAAGAAGGAGTGTTCCCTCACAGTCGCAGCCTTGCCAACCCCGAAGAGATGGAAGAAGAGCGTCGCCTTGCCTACGTCGGCATCACCCGCGCACGCGAGGTACTCCACGTGTCGCACGCGGAAAGCCGCAGCCTCTACGGCAACACCCAGTACAACCCGCCTTCCCGGTTCCTCGACGAAGTTCCCGACGAGCTCTTCCGCAAAGAGGGTCGCATCAAGGCCTTCGGTGCCGGCAGTCGCCGCGACGACCGCGAATCGCGCTGGTCGAGCCGGTCGTTTTCCGACGAGTTCACCGACCGCCAGGTCGACGCCGCACTTGCCGCCGGCCGTCGCAACGAACCCACGCCCCAAGGCACCGTCAGCGACTTCCGCGTGGGGGAGGACGTCATCCACCCCACCTTCGGCGAAGGGGTCATCATCGATCTCAATGTCACTCGAAGTGGCACTGAGGCGGTCATTCGATTCCGCGACGCGGGGACGAAGAAACTCGATCTCGCATGGGCGCCCCTGAAGCGACCCTCCTGAGCCCAGACCGCGCACGTGTGGCGGTCTAAGTTGATGAACATGAAGGCAGCGATCCTCGTCGAGAGTCTCACCGGCAACACGTGGAAGGCGGCCGACAAGATCGCCGCGAACCTCCAGCAGGAGGGTTGGTCGATCGTGGGTTTCGACCCCGTTCGCAAGCCGAATCATGGCGCCATTCAGGAAGCTGACATCGTGTTGGTCGGCACCTGGGTGCACGGGTTGTTCGTGGTTGGTCAGGCTCCGTGGGGCATCGGTGGTATCGCGAAGCTGCCGACGATGCGCGACAAGAAAGTTGCGGCGTTCGCCACGTTTGCACTGAATCCGGGCAAGACACTCGATGTGATGACCCGCACGCTGCAAACTCGCGGTGCCGAGGTGGTCGGCGGTCTGGCATTGCACCGCGCCAAGCTCGACGAGCACACCGAGACCTTCGTCGATCGTCTGCTCGGCGCCGTCAGCGCCCAGTAACGCCGGCGTTACTTGCCGTCGTTCACACGCAGGTCGATGTACAGCGTCTTGCGGTTTTCCACGAGAGGTCGCACGTCGGTGGGTCTCGCGAGGTCTTCGATGTCGATGGTGCGGCCTTCGCAGTCGGTGAAGGTGCTCGTTTCTTCGATCTGCTTGGCGATGCAATTGGCATCGCGGTCGGCGGGCCAGGCGTAAAAGACCCGCCACCCAACGGCGGGCTGGTCTCCCTGGTGGTCGAGGACGATGCTGCGCGTTCCGTCGGGGTCGCGCAGGTCGGGGTAGAGGATCGGCCCGCTTTTCTTCACCGACTCCGACGCCCGCTGAACCGAGCCGACCTCGAAGATTCGGGCACCGAGGTTCGTGATGCGTTCGGGGTTGCGCGAAATGAGGGACGCCGCGCCCCAGAGGGAGAGGAAGAGAAGGGCGAAAAAGCCGAGCCCGGCCACCACCGGCACGACGGCACGGGCGAGGGGACTGCGGAGCCTGAATCGGGGGGCGGGGGGAGCCACACCTCCAGTGTGGCGGGTTGGGGACTTTCCTGCATCACGGCGTAGGGTTTCTTTCTTGTGAAACGCCCCTACCGAGTAGTCGTCGCCAAACCCGGCCTCGACGGCCATGACCGCGGTGCCAAGACCATCACCCGCGCCCTGCGCGACCACGGCTTCGAGGTCATCTACACCGGTCTCCACCAGACGCCCGAGCAGATCGCAGAGACGGCCCTGCAGGAAGACGTCGATGCCGTCGGTCTCTCGCTTCTCTCCGGCGCCCACCTCACGCTCTTCCCGCGCGTGATGGAGGAGCTCCGCAACCGCGACTTGGGCGACGTTCTCATCTTCGGTGGCGGTGTCATCCCCGATGCCGACGCACGGGCGCTGAAGGAGCAGGGTGTCGGCGAAGTGTTCGGCCCCGGGTCGTCGCTGAAGGCGATCTGTCAGTGGCTGGAAGACGAACTCGACAAGAGCGTTGCCGTCTGAGCGACGTTCCCCCAACCGTCTCGGTCAATCGAATTTCTCATTGAGTAAGGAGCAAGAGTGGACCTCTTCGAGTATCAAGGCAAGCAGTACTTTGCCAAGTTCGGAATTCCGGTGTCTGCGGGTGGAGCCGCCGACACCGTCGACGAGGCGGTGAAAGTCGCCGATGCGGCGAAGTACCCCGTCGTCGTCAAGGCGCAGGTACAGGTGGGTGGTCGCGGCAAGGCCGGTGGCATCAAGTTGGCGAACAACGCTGACGAGGTGCGTCTGCACGCCGGAAACATCCTCGGCATGGACATCAAGGGTCACGTAGTGAAGCGCCTGTGGGTGGAACATGCATCCGACATCTCCGAGGAGTACTACGCCTCGTTCACCCTCGACCGTGCGGCGAAGAAGCACCTTCTCATGCTGTCGGCGCAGGGCGGCGTCGACATCGAAGAGGTCGCCGCAAAGGACCCCGACGCAATCGTCAAACTGCACATCAACCCCGTCGAAGGTCTGAGCGAAGCAGTGGCGAATAAGGCCGCGACCGACGCGAAGATCCCGGCCAAGGCGCTCGATGGCGTCGCGAAGATTCTTGTATCGCTGTATCGCTGCTTCACCGAGGGTGACTGCGACCTCGCGGAAATCAACCCGTTGATTCTCAAGCCGACGGGCGAAGTTCACGCTCTCGATGCGAAGGTTTCGCTCGACAACAACGCCGCATACCGCCATCCGGAATGGGACGAGTACCGGGCGACCGAGGAACTCGACGAGCGCGAGCAACTCGCTCGCGAATCCGACCTTCAGTACATCGGCCTGTCGGGCACGGTCGGCATCATTGCCAACGGTGCCGGTTTGGCGATGAGCACGCTCGACGTCGTCAACCAGGTTGGTGGCTCGGCTGCCAACTTCCTCGACATCGGTGGCGGCGCGAACGCCGACCAGATGGCCGCTGCACTCGGAGTCATCAACTTCGACCAGAACGTGAAGAGCATCTTCATCAACATCTTCGGTGGCATCACGCGCGGCGAGGAAGTCGCCAAGGGCATCGTCGAGGCGATGTCGCGCGTCGAACTTCGTGCGCCGATCGTCATCCGTCTCGACGGCACCAACGCCGAAGTGGGCCGCGAGATTCTCGCCAAGGCGGGCATCCCCGAATCGAAACTGCAGAGCAAGCCGACCATGTTGGAAGCGGCACGTGCCGCCGTGGCGATCGCGAACGGAAAGTAGGAGACAGTCATGGCAATTTTCGTCAACGAAAACACGAAGGTGATCGTCCAGGGTCTGACGGGCGGCCAGGGCAAGTTCCACGGTCTGCGCAACCGCGCCTACGGCACGAAGGTCGTCGGCGGTGTCACACCGGGCAAGGGCGGCCAGGACGTCGAAGGTATTCCGGTGTACGACTCGGTCGCCGACGCCGTGAAGGCAACGGGAGCCGACGCCTCGTTCATCGCGGTTCCGCCGAAGGCGGCGTCGGCCGCCATCCTCGAGGCCGCTGCGGCCGGTGTGAAGTTCATCGTGTGCATCACCGAGGGCATTCCCGCCCAGGACGAGGCGAAGACCTTCAACACGTTGCTGCGCGACTATCCAGGAGTGCGTCTCCTCGGACCGAACTGCCCGGGCATCATTAGCCCCGGTAAGTGCAACATCGGCATCACCGCCGGTGAGATCGCCGCACTGCCATCGGCAAAGGGTCCAAACGTCGGCATCGTCTCGCGTTCCGGAACGCTCACGTACCAGGCGCTCTACGAACTCAAGCAGCAGGGCATCGGTGTCAGCACGTGCGTCGGCATCGGTGGCGACCCGGTTCCCGGCACCTCGTTCGTCGACTGTCTCGCCGAGTTCCAAAAGGACCCCGAGACGCACGCGATCATCATGATCGGTGAAATCGGCGGCTCCGCCGAGGAAGAAGCAGCCGAGTTCATCAAGGCGAACGTCACCAAGCCGATGAGCGCATACATCGCGGGCGTCACCGCGCCGGCCGGCAAGAAGATGGGCCACGCCGGGGCCATCGTCTCGGGCGGCAAGGGAACCGCCCAGGGCAAGATGGATGCGCTGCGCGCCGCCGGTGTGAAGGTGGGTCTGAACCCCACCGAAGCCGGATCGTTGATGGCCGACATCGTCAAGGGCCTGAAGTAGTTCGAGCCGAGTCGACAGTGCCCCGCGCCCTACTCAGCGTCCACGACAAGTCGGGGATCGAGGAGTTCGCGCGGGGCCTTGTCGCATGCGGGTGGACGATCGTCTCGTCGGGCGGCACGGCGGCAACGCTTGTGGCGGCGGGAATCGCGGTCACCGACGTTGCTGACATCACGGGTGTGCCTGCGATTCTCGACCATCGTGTCGTGACGCTCCACCCGAAAATTCACGGTGGCATCCTCGCCGATACATCGAAGCCCGGACACGTTGCCGACATGGCGGCCCACGGAATCGAAGCATTCGATCTCGTTGTCGTCAGCCTCTACCCGTTTTCGTCGAAGCCGGGAATCGAACTCATCGATGTCGGTGGGCCGGCGATGATCCGTGCCGCGGCCAAGAACTTCGCACGCGTCGGCGTCGTCGTCGATGTCTCGCAGTACGCGGCGTTGCTCGCCGAAATCCGGTCGTCGGGGGCCCTGTCCGACGACACGCGACGCGCACTCGCTGCGCGCGCCTTCACTGCGACACGTGACTACGACTCGGCGATCGTCGAATGGATCACCGACGGCGCGTCGCGCTCGGTTCATCTCGATCGCGTCGACTCGTTGCGCTACGGCGAGAATCCGCACCAGCAGGGAAGTCTCTGGGACGTTGCGGGAGCCCCCGGTTGGTGGCGAGCCGCGCGACGGCTGGGCGGCAAGGAGATGTCGTATCTCAACGTCTTCGACGCCGATGCGGCGTGGCGTCTCGTCAACCGTTTCGACTCGGCGGCGGCCGTCGTGGTGAAGCATGCGAACCCGTGCGGTGTCGCAACCGCGGCGACCATCCACGAGGCATACGTGCGGGCACACGGGTGTGATTCGGTCAGTGCGTTCGGCGGAATCATTGCGTTGAACCGCACCGTCGACGCGGCGACCGCGGCGTCGATCAACGAGGTTTTCACCGAGGTGGTCGTGGCGCCGGGCTTCGCCCCCGACGCGTTGGTCGCGCTCCAATCGAAGAAGAACCTCCGTATCGTCGAGGCTTCGGTACCGGCGATGGTCGGGCCCGAACTGCGCAGCGTGAGCGGGGGACTACTCGTCCAGGACCCCGACCCCGTGGCCGACGAGCCGTCGACATGGACCGTGGTGAGCGAGAAAGAGCCGACGACCGCGCAGATGGAACTCGCGTCCTTTGCATGGCGGGTCTGTGCGTCCGTCAGTTCGAACGCCATCACGATCGCGAATGATTTTCAAGCCGTGGGAATCGGTGGGGGTCAGCAGAATCGCCTCGATGCGGCGCGCCTAGCGTGTGAAAGGGCCGGTGAGAGGGCAATCGGTGGAGTTGCGGCAAGCGACGCCTTCTTCCCGTTCAGGGACGGCCTCGACATGCTCGCGCGGGCGGGGGTGACGGTCGTCGTCGAACCGGGTGGAAGTGTGCGTGACGACGAAGTCATCGCGGCCGCAAATGAGCACGGAATCGTGCTCATCTTCACGGGTATGCGTCACTTCCGTCACTAAACTCGGCGCAAATGACCCGCATCATCGATCTTCTCGCTGCGGGGCGCACCTTCTCCTTCGAGTTCTTCCCCCCGAAGACTGATGCCGCCCAGCTCTCGCTCGGCCGCACCATCGCAGAGCTCGAAACGCTCCACCCCGCATTCGTGTCGGTCACGTACGGGGCGGGCGGCAGCACCCGTGAACGCACGCGAGACCTCGTCGTGTGGATGCGCAAGGAAACGAACATTTCGCCGATGGCGCATCTCACCTGCGTGGGCCACACCCGCGCCGACATCGACGCAATCCTCGACACCTACCAGGCAGCCGGCGTCGAGAACATTCTCGCCCTCGGTGGTGACCCGCCCACCGATCCTGCCGACGTGCGCCCGAGCGACTACGCGTTCGCACTCGACCTAGTCGACCATCTGCGCGAGCGCGGCGGCTTCAGCATCGGTGTCGCCGCACACCCCGAGGAACATCCGCGCAGTGCCTCGCGTGCCGACGATCGTCGGTTCCTCGCCGAAAAACTGCGTCGTGCCGACTTTGGAATCACGCAGTTCTTCTTCGACGCCGAGCACTACGTCCGCATGATCGACGAACTTGCGGCACTCGGCGTCACGAAGCCCATCATTCCCGGAATCATGCCCGTCACAAACCGCAACCAGGTGCAGCGCATGGCGGAACTCTCGGGCGCGGTCTTCCCCGCGTGGCTGGCAGATCGGCTCGACGGGGTCGACGATGCCGACGACGTGCGACGCATCGGAGTCGATGCCGCGACCGAACTGTGCGCCGAGCTTCTTGCCGCCGGCGCACCCGGTCTGCACTTCTACACACTCAACCGTTCGACGGCCACCCGCGAGATCTACGCCAACCTCGGTCTGCCGGTTTCCTAGGAAGCCCGGAATGGCGAACATTGCGCCCCCCGCGCCGGCTCCCGATTCAACGGCCGAGATTCGTGCCCGGGCAACCGTCCCGTATCTCCCGGGTCTCGACGGCCTGCGGGCCATCGCCGTCGTGGCGGTCATCTTCTACCACGCGAACCACACCTGGTTGAAGGGTGGATTCCTCGGTGTCGAAGTCTTCTTCGTCATCAGCGGCTACCTGATCACGCTCCTGCTGCTTGCCGAGTCGACGCGCAACGGTCGCATCGACCTGCGCGAGTTCTGGTTGCGTCGCGCACGGCGGCTGCTTCCCGCATTGTGGACGTTGCTCGTCGGAGTCACCGTCTACGTGTCGATTTTTCGACGCAGTGAACTCGGGAACCTCCGTGGTGAGGTGGTCGCGGGCTTCACGTACGTCACCAACTGGTTCCAAATTCACACGGGCAGCTCGTACTTCAGCAACTTCGGCTACGTGCCGCTGCGACACCTGTGGTCGCTGGCCGTCGAGGAGCAGTTCTACCTGCTCTGGCCGCTTCTCATGCTGGTCGTCACGAAGGTCGGCCGTCGACGCCTCCCTCTCGTCGGTCTGTTCTTCTTTCTGTCATCGGTTGGCATCGCGGTGTTGTGTGCATGGATCTACCGCACCGGTCCGATCGACGATGTGACACAGACACCGGGTCAGTACTTCTCGTTCCTCGGCCGTGACGTCTCGCGCATCGACTTTGCGTATCTGTCCACCGTCACGCGAATGGGTGGGCTCTTCATCGGGGCCGCACTCGCCGTGTGGTGGCGTCCGTGGTCGGTTGCGCGCGCACGCATCGCCAACCGAGGCGCCGCACTCGACATCGTCGGCCTGATCGGTCTGGCGGGCCTGGGTGTGATGATGTGGCGGTTCCAGAACGTCGTCGCGGGCACCGAGGAAGGGGTTCGTGGATACGACCTGCTCTACCGCGGGGGGTTCTTCCTCGTGGGTCTCGCGTCCATTGCCGTCATCGCTGCCGTGACGCACCCGACCGCGGTTCTCGGGCGGGTGGTCCTTGGCAATCGCGTCTTTGTCTGGGTTGGCCAGCGTTCGTACGGTTTGTATCTGTACCACTGGGCGATCTTCCAGTTCTCTCGCAAGCTGGCCGGAAACGAACTGACGATGCCGCAGTTTCTCGGACTCATGGCGATCACCCTCGTCATCACCGAGCTGTCGTACCGACTCATCGAGACGCCTGTCCGGAAGGGCGGCTTTTCGCGGTGGTTGCGTTCGTGGCGTGGCGCCGAAACACCCGAGCGCCGCCGTCATCGCCAGCGCATGGCGGCAACGGCCGTGCTCGTTGCGGGCCTTCCGATTTTTGCCGTGGTGAACCTGTCGACGGCGAAGGTGCGGCTCGACGACATCAGCCAGAGCCTCGTCGACGCGGAACAATCGACGACCGACCTCCTCACACGACCTGTCGACACCACGGCACCGGCTGTATCGACAACCGTTGCCGGCGGCCCGACGTCGGTCGCCCCACCGACGACTCTCCCAGCGGTGAAGATCGATGTTCTCGCAATCGGAGACTCCGTCATGCTGGGCGCGGCACCCGAACTGTCGAAGTACGGCATCACCGTCGATGCAAAAAAGAGCCGACCCTTCAAGGCGGCACTCGAGATCGTCAACTACGTGAAATCGATCGGTGCACTGGGGGACGAGGTTGTCGTGCACCTCGGCACGAACAGTGGAACTACTGCCGAAACAATGGACGCGATCTTCACCGCGCTCGCGGAGGTGCCGAAGGTCGTGGTGCTCACGAACGCCGTGCCCGACCACAAGTGGGAAGAGGGCAACAACTCCCTCATACGGGCGTTGCCCGACAAGTTCCCGAACGTGACGGTGCTCGACTGGAAACTGCTCGTCGACCCCCATCCCGAGTGGGTGTACGACGACGGCACGCACCTACGACCAAAGGGTCAGGTTGCCTACACCGAGGCGGTCATGGCGGCACTCGGGCGGCCACTGGTTCCGGTTCCAACCACGACGAGCACAACGACCACAACGACGATTGGGGCGGGGGGCTAGGCCCGACCTACGCTCTTGCCCCATGACAACCCCCGTACGAGTCGCCGTCACCGGCGCAGCAGGCCAAATCGGCTACAGCCTCCTTTTCCGTATCGCTTCGGGCGCAATGCTCGGGCCCGAGACACCGGTCATCCTCCAGCTCCTCGAAATCACGCCTGCCCTGGGCGCGCTCGAGGGCGTGAAGATGGAACTCGACGACTGCGCGTTCTCGCCCCTCGTCGACGTCATCTGCACCGACAAGGCCGACGTCGCCTTCGGTGACGCCGGCGTCGCACTCCTCGTCGGCGCGATGCCCCGCAAGGACGGCATGGAGCGCTCCGATCTTCTCAACGCCAACGGTGGCATCTTCAAGCCTCAGGGCCAGGCCATCGGTGCGAATGCCAAGAAGGACGTGAAGGTTCTCGTCGTCGGCAACCCGGCCAACACCAATGCTCTCATCGCGATGAACAATGCCAAGGGCATCGACCCCTGCCAGTTCACTGCCATGACGCGTCTCGACCACAACCGCGCCGTCACCCAGATCGCCCAGAAGCTCGGTCGCCCCGTCACCTCGGTGAAGAAGATGACCATCTGGGGCAACCACTCGACGACGCAGTACCCCGATCTCTTCCACTGCGAAGTCGACGGCAAGAACGCGGCCTCCCTGGTGAACGACCAGAAGTGGCTCGATGAGACCTACATTCCGACCGTTGCCAAGCGCGGCGCAGCAATCATCAAGGCGCGCGGGCTGTCGTCGGCGGCATCGGCTGCCAACGCGGCGATCGACCACATCCATTCGTGGGTGAAGGGCACGCCCGCGGGCGACTGGGTGTCGATGGCTGTTCCGTCGGACGGCTCGTACGGCGTTCCCGAGGGCCTCATTTCGTCGTTCCCCTGCGTGTGCAAGAACGGGAAGTACGAGATCGTCCAGGGTCTCGAGATCGACGCCTACAGCCGCGGCAAGATCGATGCCTCGGTGGCCGAACTCGCCGAAGAGCGCAACGCAGTCAAGCAACTCGGCTTGATCTAGCCACCGCCAACAATCGAATGGAAAAGGCCCCGGGTTCGCCCGGGGCCTTCTTATTTCCCGTAGTCGGTCTGGTCGGCGACCGCGGAGAAGATCGGATCGAGGCCGGCGAAGACGGCCTGGCATTCGAGGAGCAGGGGAGCGTTGCCCGACAACCGGATGCAGCCGGTGATGAACGCATCTTCTGCGGTCATCTCGCCCGTTGCGACGTCGACGGCGCTGAACCATTCCTGTTCCAGGCGCACGTCCTCGGGGTCGGCGGGTCCGACCCCGAAGTCCACTCGGCCGTTGCCCGATTGCAAGTGGTACGTGACCGTGCCATCGGGGGACTCGGTGATGACCTGTGTGATGCCGATCGTGTGGGTCGATCCCAGTTTCTGGAGGTCGGTACTTGCAGCGACACGGCGCGAAATTTCGTCGATCCAGTCGAGGCTGAGGTAGCGCGCCATGGTTCGCATCAGTGGGCTTTGAGCCCGCGGCGGTGCTTTACGAACTCGAGGACGACGGGGAGCACGGACAGTGCAACGATGAACAGGCTCGCGATTTCGATGTTGTTTTTTACGGCGTCGACTTCGCCGAGGAAGTAGCCGATGGTGGTGATTCCACCGCCCCACACGAGGCCACCAACCACGTTGTAGGTGACGAACGTGCGGTACCGCATCTTTCCGATGCCCGCGACAATCGGTGCAAAGGTGCGAATGATCGGCACGAAGCGGGCGAGCACGATCGTCTTTGGGCCGTACTTCTCTAGAAATGCGTTGGCCTTCACCACGTTCTGCGGGTTGAACACGCGCGACTTCGGCTTGTCGAACAATGCCGGCCCCACGCGCTGACCGAACCAGTAACCCACCTGGTCGCCCGCGATGGCGCACAACACGCTGACGACGGCGACAAGGGGGAGCGGCGGCAGTACGTTGCCGCCGGCACTGGACGAGAGAAATCCCGAGATGAAGAGAAGCGAGTCGCCGGGAAGGAAAAACCCGATCAACAAGCCCGACTCTGCAAAAACAATCGCGCCGAGCAACGCCAGGCCGCCGTTCTCCAACCAACTTTCGATGTTGAAGAGGGCAAGCACGTGGCGTCAGCTCGGCGCGATATGAAGGATCAGGCCGTCAGGTTCGACGACTTGCGACCGGAGAAGACGATCGAGCCGATCAGCACCACTAGTGCAGCGCCGGCGATGGTGAAGCGTGCACCGTCGTTGTCGGCGTTGTCGATGATGGCGGGCAGGATCAACAGCGACACCAGGTTCATCACCTTGATGAGCGGGTTCAGTGCGGGGCCGGCCGTGTCCTTGAACGGGTCGCCGACGGTGTCGCCGATGACAGCTGCCTTGTGGGCATCGCTGCCCTTGCCGCCGTGGTGGCCGTCTTCGATGTACTTCTTCGAGTTGTCCCATGCACCACCGGCGTTGCTGAGGTAGTTCGCCATCAGCTGGCCGACGAGGATGACCGCCGCGAGGAAGGCGCCGAGCGCCTGCCAGGAGACGCCGAATCCGATGACGACCGGCGTGAGCACCGCGAGGAGTGCCGGGGTGGTGAGCTCACGCAGGGAGGCCTTGGTGCAGATGTCGATGACCGGGCCGTAGTCGGGCTTCTTCGTGCCCGCCATGATGCCGCCGTCGGCGAACTGGCTGCGCACTTCCTGCACGACGACGCCTGCCGTGCGGCCGACCGCGCGAATGGCGAGGGCCGAGAAGAGGAACGGCACCGAGCCGCCGATGAGAAGGCCGATGAAGACCTTGGGGTCGGCGACGTTGACGGGAAGCTTGTCGAACACGCCGCGCTTGACGTCGTCGATCTCGACGCCGAGTTCGCTGCCGACCGTTTCGATGAACGATGCGAAGAGCGCGACTGCCGCGATGACGGCCGAACCGATGGCAAAGCCCTTGGTGACGGCCTTCGTGGTGTTTCCGACTGCGTCGAGGGCAACCATGATCTTTTCGGGTTCACCGTGGAATTCGCCCGACATTTCGGCGATACCCGCGGCGTTGTCGGAGACGGGGCCGAAGGTGTCTTCCGAGACGATGACGCCGGTCGTGGCGAGCATGCCCATGCCGCAAAGTGCGACGAGGTAGAGGCTGAACACCAGGTTGCCGCCGCCCAAGGCGAGGGCTACGCCAATCGCAATGGCGATTGCGACTACCGCGTACACCGAGGACTCGAGGCCAGCGGCGGTACCCGACAACACGACGGTTGCGGGTCCGGTTTCGGCCGACTCGGCGATTTCCTTCACGGGGCGGAAGTGCGTGGCCGTGTAGTACTCGGTCAGACGGCTGACGAGCTGGGCGAGAACGAGGCCGATGGCCACCGCGCCGAAGCACTTCCAGCCGGCGTTGTCGAACTCGTTGCCCACGTAGCCGAGTGCGAGGATGAGCGTGCCGACGAGCGTGAGCACGCCCGCCACGAGGAAGCCGCGATTGATCGGCTTGAGCGCGTTGGTCTCGCCCTCCTTGGCCTTGACGGCAAAGACGCCGGCAATCGAGGCGACGACGCCGATGGCGCGTGCGGCGAGCGGGAAGACGAGGCCGAGGGCCGGGTTGGCACCGATCGAGTTGAATGCGGCCACGCCGAGGATGATCGAGGCGACGAGGGTGACCTCGTAGCTCTCGAACAGGTCGGCGGCCATGCCTGCGCAGTCGCCCACGTTGTCGCCCACGTTGTCGGCGATGGTTGCGGGGTTGCGCGGGTCGTCTTCGGGGATGCCGGCTTCGACCTTGCCGACGAGGTCGGCTCCGACGTCAGCGGCCTTTGTGAAGATGCCGCCCCCCACGCGCAGGAAGAGCGCGAGGAGCGAGCCACCGAAACCGAAGCCGACGAGAATCACCGACGACGTGTTCTGGAAGAGCATGATGATGACCGTTGCGCCGAGAAGGCCGAGACCGACGGTGAACATGCCGGCGACGCCGCCCGTGCGGAATGCAACGGTGAGCGCGCGGGGCATGCTGTTGCTCAGTGCTGCGGCTGCGGTACGAACGTTTCCGCGCGTGGCGAGCGTCATTCCGATGTAACCGGTGAGGCCCGATGCCAGACAGCCAAGCACGAAGGCAATCGTTCGGAAAATGCCCGCCTCGGCGAATGACAGCGCCGACGTCTTGTCGGGCTTCAGGATCTCGGTCGACGTGACGAAAACGATGACGATGAGCGGGATGAGGATGAGACCGATGGTCCGGAACTGGCGCTTCAGGTATGCCCAGGCGCCTTCCTGGATCGCCGTGGCGATCTCGATCATCTTCGGGGAGCCTTCGCTCTCGGCCATGACCTTCTTGACCAGGAAGAACCCGACAGCGAGGGCGAGAAGGGCGGCTGCAGCTGACAACCACAGCACGGCCCATTCACCACCTTTCAGTGTGAAGTCCTGCCAGCCGCCTTCCGCAGCGAAAATTCCAAGCACGTGAACTCATCCTTACGGTGGAGGGGCGGGCGCGAGCCGGCCCCGGGGGTAATTTGGTGAACGCAGAGAGTGTAGGTAATTCGGGCGAAGGCAGGCGAAACCCTCCAATTCGGTCACACCCCCCTTTTCACCTCGGGAAAAGTTCGCCCGCGAAGGGTCTCGGGGGTACCGTTTCTTCGCTCTGAATTCGGGCCCCCGGCGCCACGAGAGGCTCGTGGGAGAAAGGCAAGTAGATGGCTCAGGTTCTCCATGGTCGTGGCCCCGTCACCGCGACCGCCACCACGACGCGCAAGCGTCGCCCGTTCCTCCTCGACCTGTATTCAACTGCCGTCGGCAAGAAGTACGCGATGGCGATCACCGGCATCGGTCTCATGGGGTTCGTCCTCTTCCACATGATCGGCAACCTGAAGATGTACTTCGGTGCATCCGACCTCGACCACTACGCCGAGTTCCTGAAGAAGCTGCTGTACCCGCTCGCGCCGAAGGGTACCGTCCTCTGGATTCTTCGTGGGGGCCTCATCGCGATGGCGGTCATCCACATTCACGCGGCCATCTCGCTCACGCGCCTGAACCGAACTGCCCGCCCGGTTCGCTACCAGAGCGAGCGTGACTACCAGGTCGCCAACTTCGCCAGCCGTTCGATGCGCTGGACCGGCGTCACCGTGTTCTTGTTCCTCGTGTGGCACCTCCTCGACCTCACGTTCGGTGTCACGAACACCGTCGGTGCCGACGGAGAGTTCATTCGGGCGAACGTGTACGACAACGTCGTGCGGAGTCTCGACCGCTGGCCGGTCGCTGCGTTCTACATACTCGCCAACATCGCACTCGGCATTCACCTGTTCCACGGCGTGTGGAGCCTCTTCCAGTCGATGGGCTGGAACAACCCGCGTTTCAACAAGTGGCGGCAGGCGTTCGCCACCGGCTTCGCCACCGTCGTGGTGGTGGGCAACGTTTCATTCCCGATCGCAGTTCTCGCCGGCGTTGTCGGCGGCTGACCCAAAAGGACAATCATGAGCGTCGAACTCAACTCGAAGTCCCCCGCGGGCCCTTTGTCCGACAAGTGGGAGAACTACAAAGCCGACGTCAAGTTGGTGAACCCGAACAACAAGCGCAAGTTCAAGGTAATCGTCGTCGGCACCGGCCTCGCCGGAGCATCGGCGGCGGCAACGCTCGCCGAGCTCGGCTACCAGGTCGACGCTTTCACCTTCCACGACTCGCCGCGTCGTGCGCACTCGATCGCCGCGCAGGGTGGCATCAACGCCGCGAAGAACTACCAGGGTGACGGCGACAGCGTCCACCGTCTCTTCTACGACACCATCAAGGGCGGCGACTTCCGCGCCCGTGAATCGAACGTGCACCGTCTTGCCGAAGTGTCGGTCAACATCATCGACCAGATGGTCGCCCAGGGCGTGCCGTTCGCCCGCGAATACGGCGGTCTTCTCGACAACCGTTCGTTCGGCGGCGCACAGGTCAGCCGCACGTTCTACGCGCGCGGCCAGACGGGTCAGCAGTTGTTGCTCGGCGCCTACCAGCAGCTGGCGCGCCAGATCGGTCTCGGCGGTGTGCGTCTTTTCAACCGCACCGAGCTCGTCGATGTCGTCACGATCGAGGGGCGCGCGGCGGGCATCGTCGTGCGCGACTTGATGACCGGCGAAATCACGTCGCACTCTGCGCACGCCGTGGTGCTGGCGACGGGTGGCTACGGCAACGTGTTCTTCCTCTCGACCAATGCGATG
Organism: Acidobacteriota bacterium; assembly: GCA_018970175.1. Classification (GTDB taxonomy): domain Bacteria; phylum Actinomycetota; class Acidimicrobiia; order Acidimicrobiales; family Ilumatobacteraceae; genus F1-20-MAGs119. The sequence continues at coordinate 16,156 of JAGWWV010000022.1, read as the reverse complement.
GCGTGCAACGTCACCGCCGCGTGGCGTGCGCACCGCAAGGGTGCCTATTTCGCGAACCCGTGCTACACGCAGATCCACCCGACCTGCATCCCGCAGAGCGACGAGTTCCAGTCGAAGTTGACCCTCATGTCCGAGTCGCTGCGCAACGACGGACGTGTGTGGGTGCCGAAGAATCCCGACGAGACCCGTCCCGTCGACCAGATTCCCGAGGAAGACCGCGACTACTACCTCGAGCGTCTGTACCCGTCGTACGGCAACCTCGCCCCGCGCGACATCTCGTCACGTGCGGCCAAGCGCGCCGTCGACCGTGGCCAGGGTGTCGGTCCGCTGAAGAACGGCGTGTACCTCGACTTCTCCGACGCCATCAACCGCCTCGGCAAGAACGTGGTGGAAGAGCGTTACGGCAACCTCTTCGAGATGTACGAGCGCATCGCCGGTGAGAACCCTTACGACGTGCCGATGCGCATCTACCCGGCCTCGCACTACACGATGGGCGGCCTGTGGGTCGACTACGAACTCATGACCACGATTCCCGGTTTGTACGCCGCGGGCGAAGCAAACTTCTCGGATCACGGTGCGAACCGTCTCGGTGCCTCGGCCCTCATGCAGGGTCTCGCTGACGGATACTTCGTGCTGCCGTATACCATCGGCAACTACCTCGCTCCGATGCTGAACAAGCCGATCCCCGGTGTCGACCATCCCGAGTTCAAGGCTGCCGAGTCCGCCGCGCGCGAGCGCTTCAACGGCTACCTCAACGTGAAGGGCACGCGTTCGCCCGATTGGTTCCACCGCGAAGTCGGCAAGATCATCTGGGACTACTGCGGCATGGAGCGCACCCAGCAGGGTCTGGAGAAGGCGCTGTCCGAACTGCCCGCTCTGTACGACGAGTTCAAGAAGGACCTGCGCGTCACGGGCAATGGCGAGAGCCTGAACCAGACTTTGGAAAAGGCCGGTCGTGTCGACGACTTCTTCCAGTTGGGCATGTTGATGTGCCGCGACGCACTCGACCGCAACGAAAGCTGCGGTGGTCACTTCCGCGCCGAGTACCAGACCGACGAGGGCGAGGCCCTGCGTGACGACGACAACTTCTGCAACGTCTTTGCGTGGGAGTGGACCGGCGATCCGATGTCGGCGAAGCGCAACATCGAAGAACTGAATTACGAAACCGTCCACCTCGCAACCCGGAGCTACAAGTGAGCAACCATCTGAAGGACATCACCCTCAAGATCTGGCGCCAATCGGGCCCGAACGACGCGGGGCATTTCGAGAGCTACAAGGTCGACGAGATCAGCGACGAGGCATCGTTCCTCGAGATGCTCGACTACCTGAACGAGCGCCTCATCAACGAAGGCCAGGAAGCAATCGTCTTCGACCACGACTGCCGCGAAGGCATCTGTGGTACGTGCTCGCTCATGATCAACGGCCAAGCGCACGGTCCCGAACGGGCGACGGCGTCGTGTCAGTTGCACATGCGCAAGTTCAAAAGCGGTGACAGCATCACGATCGAACCGTGGCGCGCCAGGGCGTTTCCCATCGTCAAGGACCTGATGGTCGATCGTTCGGCCTTCGACCGCATCATCGAGTCCGGCGGTTTCATCACGTCGCCCACCGGTGGTGCTCCCGACGCCAACCTGATTCCGATCCCGAAGCCCGTGTCCGACGCGGCGATGGATGCGGCGCAGTGCATCGGTTGCGGTGCCTGCGTGGCCGCGTGTCCGAACGGTGCCGCGAACCTCTTCACTTCGGCGAAGATTGCACACCTCAACCTGCTGCCGCAGGGTCAGGCCGAGCGGTTCCGTCGCGTCGAGGCAATGGTCGAGACCATGGACGAGTACTTCGGTTCGTGCACCAACCACGGTGAGTGCGAGGCGGCATGTCCGAAGGAAATCTCGATCGACGTCATCGCGTTGGCCAATGCCGACTACCGCAAGGCGAAGATCAAGAACCGCAAACAACTCGCTCGCAACTGACCGACGACGTTTCGACGTCGCTGGTGAAGCGGTGGCGGCCCAACGGGTAACGTCGGGCCATGGCAGCACACGCATCGCCCCCCAACACTCTTCCGTCGACTCTCGGCACGCTGCGCGCGTCGGGCTGGGAATCCGTCCCCGTGAAGGACGAGATGCGTCGCAATGCGATCGCGAAGATCCGCTCCGGCGAGCCGCTGTTCGAGGGCGTGATGGGCTACGAGGGAACCGTCATGCCGCAGCTCGAGAACGCGCTGCTCGCCGGACACGACATCGTGTTCCTTGGTGAGCGCGGCCAGGCAAAGACACGCATGATCCGCTCGCTCAGGGGTTTGCTCGACGAGTGGATGCCGATCGTTTCGGGTAGCGAGATCAACGACGATCCGTACAACCCGGTCTCGCGCCACGCGCGCGACCTCGTGGCGCAGATGGGGGATGACACCCCGATTTCGTGGGTGCACCGTTCCGAGCGTTACGGCGAAAAGCTCGCTACACCCGACACGTCGATTGCCGACCTCATCGGCGAAGTCGACCCCATCAAGGTCGCCGAGGGCCGTTACCTCTCCGACGAACTGACCCTGCACTACGGCCTCGTGCCGAGGACCAACCGCGGAATCTTTGCCATCAACGAGCTGCCCGACCTGGCCGAGCGCATTCAGGTGGGCCTCTTGAACGTTCTCGAGGAGCGCGACGTCCAGATTCGTGGCTACAAGATCCGCCTGCCCCTCGACGTCGTGCTCGTGGCATCGGCCAACCCCGACGACTACACGAACCGCGGTCGCATCATCACTCCGTTGAAGGACCGCTTCGGCAGCCAGATCCGCACGCACTATCCGCTCGAGATCTCGACCGAGGTCGAGATCATCCATCAAGAGGCCCGCCCGTCGTCGACAGCGGGCATCGACGTGCGTGTTCCCGCCTTCATGGACGAGGTCATCGCGACGTTCAGTCATCTCGCCCGCGCAAGCAACAACATCAGTCAACGCAGTGGTGTGTCGGTGCGTCTCTCGGTGAGCAACCACGAGATCATGGTTGCCAACGCGGTGCGCCGCGCACTGCGTGCGGGTGACACCGTCGTGTCGCCGCGGGTCAGCGATCTCGAGGCGCTTGCCGCATCGACGTCGGGCAAGGTGGAAGTCGAGGTTCTCGAGGACGGCCGCGAGGGCGCGATTCTCGATCATCTGGTGAAGAGCGCGGTGCTGCAGGTGTACAAGCGCCTGGCGACGCCGACGACGGTCAGCATCGAAGCCGTCAACGAGGTGCTCGCCGCATTCGAAGGTGGTGTCATCGCGCACACGGGTGACGACGTGACGTCGACCCAGCTGGTGTCGTTGCTCGACGAAGTGCCCGCCTTGCGGTCGATTGTCAACGTCTTCACCGGAGGCGACGAGTCGCCGGCGGTCGTCGCGAGTGGGGTCGAGTTCGCACTCGAGGGGCTCCACCTCTCGAAGCGTCTCAACAAGGATTCAGCCGGCCCGCGGGCCACCTACAGATCTAAGGCCTGATCGGTCGCCGTCCGTGCTGAACAATCTCATCTTGACCGGCGGTTGGGCGCACGACTTCCCGTCGTCGTCGGCCGTGCTGGCCGAAGTTCTCTCACCGGTGGCGACCAGCGCCGTCGTCGACGACATGAGCGCCGCTGCGCGCCGGTTGAACTCCGGCGAGTTCGACGTCCTCACGGTGTACGCGTGTTGGTTCACGATGAGCGATGCCCGTTACAACGACGAGCAGCGTGCACAGTGGGCACGCACCACCCCCACAGACTTCCGCGACGCCGTCGCAGGTCATCTCGGTGCGGGCCGCGGTGTGTGCGTGCTTCACACCGGGCTCTTGTGTTTCACGGATTGGCAGGACTGGCCCCGAATCGTCGGCGGCGATTGGACGTGGGGTCGGAGTTGGCATCCGGCTCCCGCGGCGATGCGGGCCGACCGGCGACCCGATGCGGTCGACCATCCTGTCGTCGCAGGGATCGACGGCCTCGAGGTGTTCGACGAGCGCTACTGCGACATCGATGCGCGACCCGATTCCACCGTCCTCATGTCGTCCGGGGGTCCCGAGGGCGAGTTTCCGACGGTCTGGGTGTGCGATTCGGAAGCCGGGCGACGCGCCTACAGCTCGCTCGGGCACGACCGTGTTTCGCTCACCGAGCCGACCCATGCGCGGCTCGTACGTCGCTTGCTGACATGGGTCGGCGGGGGTGACGCGGCGACGGTCTCGCGCCTAGCATGACCGAAGCATTCGCCGGCGAATCGGCGAATCGGGGGAAGGAAACAACATGTCGCTGATCGGCGCCAAGGTTCTGCGCAAGGAAGACCCGAATCTGATTACCGGACAGGGTCAATACGTCGATGATCTCCAGCCTGCGGGTTGTGCCTTCATGGCGATGGTGCGCAGCACCGAACCGCACGCACGCATCGTCGCGATCGACACCTCGGCGGCGAAGGCGATCGATGGTGTGCTCGCGGTGTGGACGCACGCCGACATCGCGGCACTTCCGGCACGGCCCTCGAGCCTTCCCGGCATGGACATGCCGCTCATCACGGGTGACGTTGCCCGTTTCGTCGGCGACATCGTTGCGGTGGTCGTCGCTGCCGATCGCTACACCGCCGCCGACGCGGCCGAGGCGATCATCGTCGACTACGAATCACTGCCCGCTGTCGCTTCTCTTTCCCAGGCTCTCGCGCCCGACGCGCCGATGATCCATCCGGTGCTCCAGGGCAACACCGTCTTCTTCCAGGACTACACCGAGGACCTGTCGGCCGAATTTGCGGCAGCACCGCGGACCGCGAGTCTTTCGCTCGTCAACAACCGTTGTGCACCGGCACCCATCGAACCGAACGTCGTTCTCGCCGACTGGGGCCCCGCGGGTCTCACCGTGTGGGCCGCATTCCAGGCACCTCACCACCTGCGCAACACCATCGCCGCGTTCTTCGGAATCTCCCAGGACACGACGCGGGTGATCGCACCCGACGTCGGCGGTGGTTTCGGCGCGAAGATCAACTTTGCATCGGAGATCTTCCTTGCCGCAGCGTTGTCGCGTGCACTCGGTCGTCCGGTCAAGTACACCCAGACGCGCAGCGAGTGCATGGTCGCGATGTTCCACGGCCGCGCCCAGGAACACAAGGTCGACGTTGCCTTCGACGACTCGGGCAAGATCCTCGCCCTGAAGGTCCAGGTCACCCAAGACCAGGGTGCGTACCCCGATGCGACCGGAATGGGCCTGCCCGTCCTCACCACCGCGATGTCGGCGGGTTGCTACAAGATTCCGAAGGTTGCCGTGTCGTGGCGCAACGTCGTCACCAACACGACGCCGGTCGCGGCCTACCGCGGCGCGGGTCGACCCGAGGCGTCGTACATGATCGAACGCGTCATCGATCTCATTGCAGACGAGACGGGTGTCGACCCGATCGAGGTGCGCAAGACGAACTTCATCCCTGCCGACGGTTTTCCGTACCAGACGCACAGCCCACTCGCCGTGTACGACAGTGGCAACTTCGCGGGTGCGCTCGACGAGTTGCTGCGCCACGCCGACTATCCGGCCCTGAAGGCCGAGCAGGCGGCACGTCTTGCAGACCCGAGGGCGAAGCTACTCGGCATCGGATTTGCCTCGTGGCTCGAGATCGCCGGCTTCGGCCCGCCCGGGTCGCTCGAGGCGTTCGGCCACCTTGCGTCGTGGGAATCCGCGCAGGTGCGCGTGCAGCCCGACGGCAGTGCGATCATCTACACCGGGGCGTCACCGCACGGCCAGGGCACGGTCACCACGTTCGCGCAGATCGCTGCCGATCAACTGGGCATCGACTTCGACCGCATCAGCGTGCGGCACGGAGACACAGCGGTGATCCCACAGGGCATCGGAACCATGGGATCGCGCGCGGTTGCCGTCGGAGGCGAAGGAGTCAAGACGGCCAGCACACGTGTCTTCGAGCGCGCGAAGAAGATTGCCGCACACCTCCTCGAGGCGACCGAAGACGACATCGTCGTCGAAAACGAAGAGTTCCATGTTCGTGGTACTCCGTCGAAGTCGGTCCCGTGGTCGCAGGTGGCGTGGAAGAGCTTCCAGCCCCTCGAGCTGCCCGCAGGAATGGAGCCCGGATCACTCGACGCGACCGTGTTCCAGCAGGTGCCGAACTTCAGCTTCCCGTCGGGTGCGTACTGCTGCGTCGTCGAAATCGATCGTGAAACCGGCGACGTCGACATCCGCAACATGTATCTCGTCGACGACTGTGGAACGGTGATCAACCCGATGCTCGTTGAGGGCCAGGTGCACGGCGGAGTCGCACAAGGAATCGCCCAAGCGCTGTACGAACACATGCAGTACGACGAGTCGGGTGTGCCGCGAACCGCGACGCTCATGGACTATCTGGTGCCGGCCGCACCCGATCTTCCCGGCTACGTCAGCGGACGCACCGTCACCCTCAACCCCAGCAACACCCTCGGGGCGAAGGGCGTCGGAGAGTCGGGTTCGGTCGGAGCGCCACCGGCCGTCATCAACGCGGTCGTCGATGCGCTCAGCCATCTCGGCGTGAAGCACATCGACATGCCGGCAACACCACAAAAGATCTGGTCAATCCTCAGGGGGTCGAAGTGAGCACAATCGAAACGCACACGACACGCGTCACCGTCACGGTGAACGGTCGCGAAGTGAGTGAGGAAGTCGAGCCGCGCACCTTGCTCGTGCACTTCCTGCGCGAACAGGCCCGTCTCACCGGAACGCACGTCGGATGCGACACCTCGAACTGCGGCGCGTGCACCGTTCTCATCGACGACGAGGCGGCCAAGTCGTGCACCGTTCTTGCGGTTCAGGCCAACGGACACAAGGTCACCACGGTCGAGGGCGTCGGCAACGGCAGCGGTGGTTTCAGCCCGGTCCAGGAGGGTTTCCGTCAGGAGCACGGCCTGCAGTGCGGTTACTGCACGCCCGGGATGATCATGGCCTGCACGGCATTGCTCGCCGAGGATCCGCAGCCCGACGAACACCAGATTCGCGAGGCGCTGGAAGGCAATCTGTGCCGTTGCACTGGTTACGAGACCATCGTGCGCGCCGTGCAATGGGCGGCAACCAACGGAGGGGCAGGTGAGTGGGCATGATTCCCGCACGTTTCGACTACAGGCAGGCCGGCTCGGTTGCAGAAGCACTGCAGTTGCTCGCATCGTGCGACGACGCGAAACTTCTGGCCGGCGGTCACTCGCTCGTGCCGCTCATGAAGATGCGCCTCGTCTCGCCGTCCACTCTCATCGACATCAGCGGAATCGCCGAACTGCAGGGTGTCACCGACACGGGTTCGGTGCTGCGCGTTGGTGCGCTCACTCGTCACCGCGTCGTCGAACGTTCCCAGGTCGTGGCACAGCACGTTCCGCTTCTTGCCCACGTCGCCGGCCTCGTCGGTGACCCGCAGGTGCGGAACCGTGGAACCATCGGTGGTTCGCTCGTTCACGGCGACCCCGCCGCCGACCTGCCGTCGGTGGCGCTGGCAACCGGGGCGACCATGGTCGTCACGGGTGCGGCCGGCGAACGTCGCATCGCCGCAGCCGACTTCTTCGTCGATTTCCTCGAAACCGCGGTCGGTCCCGACGAGATCCTCACGGCGATCGAGTTTCCGAAGCGGACGGGTGCCGGCTTCGGTTACGAGAAGTTCGTGCGACGTTCGATGGACTACGCGATCGTCGGTGTCGCCGTGCAGGCAGGTGACCAGCCCGGAATCGCGCTCGTCAACATGGGCAGCGTGCCGCGTCGTGCCGATGCGGCGTCGCAGGCCCTGGCCGGTGGCGCGGGTGTCGACGCAGTGGCCGCACTGGCCGCCGAGGGGACCAACCCACCCGAAGATCTGAATGCGAACGCCGACTACCGCCGGCACCTTGCGTCCGTGTTGACGAAGCGCGCACTGCTTGCCGCGGGGTACCGGTGACGGGACACGGCTATCGCGTCGAGATCAACCGTGAGACGTGCATCAGTTCGGGACGTTGCGTAGGTGACGCACCCGGCGCATTCGTCTTCGACGAAAATGAACTCGCCACCGTCGGCGCCGCAGTGACCGACCTTGCCGAAACGAAGTTGCTGCGCATCGCACGTGACTGTCCGGGCGAGGCGATCATCGTCTACGGCACCGACGGCGTGCCGCTGCAATTGCACTAAACGGAATCGATGGCGAAGATCCGTCGGGCGTTGCCCCCGAGGATCTTGGCGGTGTCGGCCTGAGAGAGGCCGAGTGAGGTGATCTTCTCGAGGTATTTCTCCTCGAGGTCCCACCCCGCGAAATTGCTGCCGAGGAGCACCTTGTCGGCGCCTTCCGTGCGCACGAGAAAGTCGAGCGCGTCGGTGCGGTGAACCGCGGTGTCGAACGAGAACTGCGCCCACTGGTCGTCGAAACTGCGTTGCAAGAGGCCCTTGCCCCACGGACGCCGTTCGAGGGCGGCCTCGAGCCGGCCCTTTTGAAACGGAGCGAATCCGCCACCGTGGGCGATGTGCACGTGCAGGCCGGGGTGGCGATCGAGGACACCGCCGAAGAGAAGGTGGGCAACGGCGAGCGCTTCGTCGATTGCGAACCCGAGGATGATGTCCATGTCCCACGGGCCAAAGATCGGGTCGGGTCCCCGTGAGACCGTGCGGGGTTCGGGGTGAACGACGAGCGGTACACCGAGGGCCTCGTGCTCGGCCCAGAGTTCGTTCCACCGTGGGTCGGAGAGTGGGACGCCGTTCACATCGGATCCGATGTACGAGCTCTTCAGACCCAACTCCGTGACGGCGCGGCGCAGCTCGGCGCATGCGGCATCGGGGTCCTGCATCGGCAGGCCCGCTGCTCCGACGAGTCTCGGATGGTGCCGACAGATCTCGGCGATTTCGTCGTTCGTGCGTTGGTTGAAGCGGATCGCCTCGGCTGCGGGCTGGTGGTAGAAGAACGTGATCGGGTTGGGCGACACCAACTGCTGGTGGATGCCCAGTTGGTCCATGTGTTCGACGCGTTTCTTTGCATCGGAGAACGGACTGTCGACGAACTTCACGTTCTCGAGTACGTAGTCGCCGGCGCGAAAGAACTGCGTGCCGTCGGCCCGCACACCCATTTCGGGCCCCGCATGTCCGCAGGTACCCATCACACCGGGCAGGAGAATGTGTGCATGAACGTCAACGACGTCGAATGCGTGGCTCATCGGGGTTCCCCTTGCTGGTCGAATTGCGGGTCAAACACGACGTGGTACGTGCGCCAGGTTGGCCGCGTCGTGCGTTCGTCGCGGACCGGTGGATGCAACGACGAGCGCCGCGCACCTGCGTCGAGGAGTTTCGAGATCATCACGGTGATTGCACCGAGCAGACGGTCGCCATCGGATTGACCGGGCGGCAGGCCACCGGCGAGTTCCTGGCCGAGACATGCATGGAAGCCCGACCCGAAGGTGAGACCCCACGGCGTCACGCCGTCGGCGAAGGTGCGTGACGGGTTGAACGCATCGGCATCGTCTCCAAAAACGGACGCGTCCCTGTTGGCGGCAACCATGTCGATGACGACGCTGTCACCGGCCGCGAACCGGTGGCCGGTCGGCAGCTGTCCGTCGGCGACCGCACGTCGAACCGCTTGGGGGCTGGCCGGGTGGAGTCGCAACGATTCGTGGACGAAGCGTTGAAGAGTGTCGGGTTCGTCGACAAGGGTTCGCAGCGTCCCCGGTTGTTCTTCGTCGTGGTCGAAACAGTGGTGGAGGGCATGGACGAGCGCAATCGATGTCGAGTGCGAGCCGACCCACGGGAAGTACGCAACCTCGCGTTCGATCACGTCGGTCGGCAGACCGTGCTCCTCGCGGGCCGCAAGAAGCACGGTGAGGATGTCGCGGGGAAGGTCGTTCTCCGGGCGACGACCGCTGCGGACGTCGCTGATCAGCGCCTCGCGCCGGGCCCACGAAGGTGCGAGATACGTCGATCGAACTTCATCGAGAGCGGCGAGGCCGTTGGAGACGATCGCAGTCTTGTCACCCGTTGCGTGGACGACCGTTGATGCCGCCGCGAGCCGTGCCATCAACCCGGCGAGTCTGAGAAAGTCGGCCGTGTCGGAGCCGATGTCGAGACCCGCAACCGAAGCCGCGAGTCGCAACATGGCGTGACGCACGACGGGAACGATGTCGACGTCCGAAACGTCGCGGCGGCCTTGTGGGAGAGAATGCGTCGCGAGGGATTCTTCGAGGAGCGTCGGAATCAGTTCGCGTTCCCAGTAGGCGAAGGTGTCACGTCGAAACAATCGGTTCTCGAGCCGACGGCGTTCGGTGTGCGACGCACCGTGAAGGTTGACGATGACGCCGTCCATGAGCGCCCGGCCTTCGTCGTAGAGCCCTTGGCGGAGATCACGGTGACGCAGCGCCTCGCGGGCCGTGGCCCACGACTCGAGGCGCAATGTCTCAGCCACGCATCCCTGCGGGGGGATCGAACAGAACGTGGTACGACGACCAGTAGGGCCGACTCGTCGCGGTGTCGATTTGTGCGGGTCGATTCGGATCGGGTTTCAGGCCGCGGTCGAACATCGCCTGCACGGCCACCGTGGACAAGCCGTATTCGTAGTCGGCCGTCTCTTCGGATCGCTCGTTCAGCCCGGCGGCAAGCTCTTGTCCGATGCACGCGTGCATTCCCGACCCGAAAGAAAGACCCCAGCGGCTGACACCCGGTCCCTGTTCGCCGCGGTGGGGGTTGAACTCGGCTGCGTCGGCTCCGAACACCGACGAGTCCCGGTTCACCGACATGAGGTCGATGACGACGGTCGACCCGACGGGAACGACGGTGCCGTTGCGCAAGGTCACCTCGGCCAGTGCGCGCCGCATGCCGGTTGGACTCGACGGGTTGAGGCGGATCGTCTCGTAGACGGCGTGCTGCACGAATTCGCGGTTCGTGCGAACGAGCTCGGCATCTTCGGGGTGCATGTCGAGCCAGGCAAAGAGGTTGTCGATCGTGCGCACGAACGCGGTTGCCGACGTGTGGGCTCCGGCAAGGAGGAAGAAGGCGATCTCCCGAACCATCGTCTGTTGGTCAATGTGCAGCGAGTCCTCGTTGCGGAGCAGCACCGTGAGAATGTCGAGGGGGAGTGCATCCTCTCCGATCTCACCCGCACGCCACCGACCGATGAGCTGTTGGCGCCGGGAGATCGATGGCGCGAGAAATTCCGCCTCGAAACGACCCATCGAATCGCTGACCTCCGCCTTCACTTCGTTCGGATCACGAAGTGTGTGGGCGAGGGTCGCTCCCTCAATGAACTTCATCATGTACGAGTACAGCCTGTTGGTTTCCTCGGGCGTTCCGAGGGGACGGTCGACGCCGGCGTTCAGCGCCGCGAGATTCATCATCAGCTGATGCGAGAGATGAACGAGTTCGACGGAGCCGTGTCTGACGTGGGGTGCGAGCGTGTCATCGATGATGCGCGGGAAGTAGTCGCGTTCGTAGCGCACGAGTGTCTCGCGGCGAAACAGTCGGTTCTCGAGCCGGCGTCGTGAGCGGTGTTCGTCTCCGTGGAGGTTGACGAGCACCCCACCCATGACGATTTCGCCCGCGTCGTAGAGAGCCTGGCGAAGATCCTTCTGGCGGTAGACGTCGCGCGCGTCTTCGTAGGTGTTGACGGTGAAGGTCTGCATCAGTTCTCCTTCGGTTGTTCGGTGATGATGCCGAGGCTCAGTCCGCCGTCGACGCTGACAACGGCGCCGGTGGTCCAATCGGCGAGAGAAAGGTATTCGACACACTCGGCGATTTCTTCCGTCGTTCCGATTCTGCCGAGAGCGTGGTGCGTTGCCATCGATTCGAGCCGCGCCATCGCCTCGTCGTGGGTGAAGTCCCCGGATCGTTCGTTGATTTCGGTCGGCACCGCACCCGGTCGCACGGCGTTCACGCGGACACCGCGCGGGCCGAGCTCGGCAGCGAGCACACGGGTCAGCGTTTCGATTGCTCCCTTGCTGATCGCATACGGAGCGGCCCCGGGGTAGGCGCGTTTCGTGTAGATGCTGCCGACGAAGATCACCGCTCCTCGCGAAGCGACGAGATGTGGGAGGGCAGCCTGCGTCAGCATCATTCCGCCGGTCACGTTGGTGGCGAGTATCCCGGCGAGTCCTTCGTCGGTCCATTCTTCGATGGGTTTGCGCCACATGTTGCCGGCGTTCGAAACAAGGACGTCGATTGCCCCGCCATGACGTACCGCGGTGTCGATAATCGTCGCGCGATCGGTTGCCGAGGTGACGTCGGCGACGAGCCAGGCGCATGCCGGGCCCAAGTCGTCGGCGACGGCACGCAATTTCTCTTCGCGACGGCCGCAGATGGTGACACGTGCTCCACCGTTCACGAAGCGCCGCGCAACGCCCTCGCCGATGCCTGACCCGCCGCCGGTGACGACCACGGAGAGACGGTTCATCGAACGCATCAGCGCGTGTTCCCGGTGCCGACGGAATCGACGGACTGCGGGCGCGGCAGACGACTGATCACCGACATGGTGACACCGCCGTCGACGAGCAGATTCTGTCCCGTGATGTACGACGCGTCGGGTGAACACAGAAACGCGACGACGTTGGCGATGTCGTCTCCCGACCCGAGTCGGCCGAGGGGCACGGCGCCTTCGCGGGCCGCGCGGGCCTGGGGGTCGGCGTAGATCGGGGCGCCCATGCCGGCGTTGATGAGTCCCGGGGCGATCGCATTCACGCGGATGCCCTGTGCACCCCATTCAATTGCCATCTGTTGGGTGAGGAGAGCCACGGCCGACTTCGTGGCTCCGTACGACCCGCCGTTCGGTCCGGGAGCGACACCGTTCATCGAAGTGATGTTGATGATCGTCCCGGCGACACCGTCGGCGATCATCCGCACGGCCGCGGCACGGGCAACATTGAAAGTACCGATGAGGTTGACGTCGACCACCGAGCAAAAGTCGGCGTGCGACATGGTGAGGAGTGGTCCGAAGCGGACGATGCCGGCGTTGTTCACCACGACGGATGGTGCGTCGTCGAGGGCTGCAATTGCCGTGTCGACCGCGAACGCGTCGGTGATGTCGAGCGCCAGGTCGATGTCGGGCCCGGCAACGTCGATGCGCACGACGCGGTAACCCTCGAGTTCAAGCCTGCGGCAGATCGAGCTACCGATGCCTCCGGCGGCTCCCGTTACGATCGCGGTCTTCACTTTGTTCGCCCCACCCGTTCCGCGCCACCTCGGCGCCCCTCGATGTTAGGGGTGAACGAGTTCCCACGTGAGGGGCACGGCCGACCATGCCTCGACCCGCTCGCCGCGGAGGGGCGCTCGGTCGGGAATCGGGGTGAGATCCACTTCTTTTCCGCGGGAGAGAAGGTGGCGGAATCGGGATTTGTCACCGAGAACGGTGATGTCGGTCTCGGGATGGCCGTCGAGAACCAGGATGTCGGCCTTGGCGCCCGGGGTGATGACACCGATCTCGCCCTGTTGGTCGAGAGCGATGGCATTGGTCGACGTACCACAGGCAATGGCCTCGAGCGGGCTGAGTCCGAGCTGGTTCACGAACACTTCCATCTCGCGCGCGTGCCAGTTGCCGTAGGGCGTGATGGAAAAGCCGCTCTCGGAGCCGCAAAGAAGCGGTACGCCCGCGTCGTACGCGCGACGAAGACGCGCACCGGTTTCCTCAATCTCGCCGGCGAACACGGCCTGCGCACCGGCGGTTGCACCGGCTTTCGAGCCGTACTCGGCGAGGTTGGCTAGGAAAGTGAAGACGGGACCGACCGTGACCTTGTGTTCGACGATGGCTTCGAGCGCGCGTTCACCGAGGTACGAGGCGTGCCAGATGATGTCGACTCCGGCGAGTGCGCAATCGAGCGTCGCTTGGTCGCCGCGGCTGTGGGCGGTGACCCGCACTCCGAGGTCGTGCGCGGTGTCGCAGACGACTTTCAACTCGTCGCGCGTCCACACCTGTATTTCACCCTTGCGGGCGGGAATGAGACCCGTGACATGGATCTTGATGATGTCGGCGCCGTCTTTGACCTGACGACGCACGACGCGGATCATTTCGTCCTTGCTCCGTACGACCTCGGCGTAGCCGGCGGTGCCCTCGTTCGGAATCATGCGACCCGCCGTACCACCGACCGCCGTCATGAGTGCGTAGGTTCCCGACTTCATTCGCGGGCCTTCGGTGATGCCCGCTTCGATTGCATCACGAAGTGCAGGTCCGATGTTGAACAGTCCGTCGACGTCGAGAAAGCTGGTGACGCCCGCACGGAGGATCTTTCGGGCGTTGTGCGCCGCAAGCAGCGCCGCCGAGATTGGTTCGCGTCTGTTGAACAACTCGTCGTTGCTCGCGGGTTCGCCGAGTGTCACGTGGACGTGGGCGTCAATGAGGCCCGGCATCACGGTGAGCCCGGTCACGTCGATGGTCTTCACGTCGCCCGCGCGCTGCGCAGCTAGTGAGTCGGCCTCGGCACCGAGAGCAACGATGAGATCGCCGTCGGTGAGGACCGAAGTTGAGCGCTGGGGAGCGGCGCCCGTGCCGTCGATGACGTCCCCGTCGCGCAGGAGGATGGCTGCCATGTCGGCAGTCTAGAGAACGAAATTGACGAGACAGTCGGGGTTGGCGAGCGCCTCGGTGTTGCGCACCGCGCGGCCGTTCACGACGTCGGCCACGGCAAGTTCGCTCAGTTTGCCCGACCGTGTGCGCGGCAATTCGGGAACCTCGACGATGAGTGCGGGCACGTGGCGTGGCGTCAAACGGGATCGAACGAGGCTGCGAAGACGCGTGCGGATCTCGTCGTTCAATTGTTTGCCGACGGCAGGTACCACGAAGAGGACGATGCGCGTGTCGTTCTCCCACGACTGGCCGACCGCGAGACATTCGACCACGTCGGGGTCTTCCTCAACGACGGCGTACAACTCCGCGGTGCCGATTCTCACGCCCGCGACGTTCAGGGTGGCATCGGAGCGACCGTGAATCACGAATCCACCCGACGACGTTTGGGTTGCAAAATCTCCGTGGGTCCACAGCCCCGGAAATCGGGTGAAGTACGCGTTCTCGAACCGCGAACCGTCGTCACCCCAGAAGCCCAGCGGTACGGAAGGGAAAGAGTTGGCACACACGAGTTCCCCGACGCGATCGACGATGGCACGTCCGTCGTCATCGACGACGCGAACGTCCATGCCGAGCATCGTCCCCTGGATTTCACCGCGTCGCACGGGTTTCGTCGGGTCCCCGCCGACGAAACAACCGCACAGGTCGGTGCCACCCGAGATCGACGCGAGATGAACGTCGCCGAGTTGTTGGTGGACCCAGCCGAAACCGTCGGGAGCCAGCGGTGACCCGGTCGAACACACGGTGCGCAACGTGGACAGGTCGCGCGCCGAGCGGGGCTCGACGCCGTTGTTCTTCATCGCATCGATGTACTTGGCCGAGGTACCGAACAGGGTGAAACGCTCGATTTCACAGAGGTCCCACAGATGGTCGATCCTTGGATGTGTCGGGCTGCCGTCGTACAGAACGATTGTTGCGCCCGATGCCAGCATCGAGACCAACCAGTTCCACATCATCCAACCGCAGGTCGTGAAGTAAAAAACACGGTCGCCGGGGCGCACGTCGCAGTGCAGCTGTTGTTCTTTCAGGTGCATGAGCAGGACTCCTGCCGCACGGTGCACGATGCACTTCGGTTTTCCCGTTGTGCCCGACGTGTAGAGAATCGTCCCCGGATGGTCGAAGTCGAATCGCGGCCGTGGACCGTCTGCGGCCACGCCGCGGTAGTCGGCCCATGGAGTGGCGTCGTCGGGGCATTCGCCGACCACGACCGTGCGAACGAGGCCCGGTAGTTCGGCACGAATCTGCGCGAGCGTGTCGGTCAGGTCGATCCGCTTGCCCGCGTAGCTGTAATGGCTGGAAGCAAGCAACACGGTGGGCGCGGTCTGGCCGAAACGCTCGAGGACGCCGTGCGCACCGAAGTCTGCCGAGGTGGAGGTGAAGGTCGCGCCAACTTCCATTGCGGCAAGAAAGAAGACAACCGTCTCGCGCACGTTCGGCATCCACGCGGCCACGCGGTGGCCGGGGCCGACCCCGTCGTCGCGCAGTGCGGCCGCAACGACGGCAACCTCATGTCGCAGGTCGCCCCAGGTCGTTGTGCGACGGTTCCCCGTTTCGTCGACCTCGATGATCGCGTCGTGCGCGGTGTCTCCTTCGCGGACCTGCAACAGCGTGTCGACGACGTTCAATCGTGCATCGGGAAAATACGACGTGCCGCGGGGTCCGGAC
>JAGWWV010000072.1 GCA_018970175.1 Acidobacteriota bacterium | reverse complement strand
GGCGAGGCGCGCGACAGTCGTGAAGATTTTCGTCACCGGCGGAGCCGGTTTCATCGGGAGCAACTACGCCCGCTGGGTGCTGCAGCACACCGACCACTCGATCACCGTCTACGACGCGCTGACGTACGCCGGCAACCTCTCCACGCTGCGCGACCTCGACGACAACCCACGATTCAGTTTCGTGAAGGGCAACATCTGCCACCCAGGCGATCTCGAACAAGCGATGAAAGGCCACGACTGGGTGGTGCACTTCGCGGCCGAGAGCCACGTCGACCGCTCGATCGAAAGCGGGGAAGACTTCATCCTCACCAACTGCTTCGGCACCAATGTGGTGATCGACACCGCGCGACGGCTCGGCATGCAACGCGTGCTGCACATCGGCACCGACGAGGTGTACGGAAGCGTCGAAACCGGATCGTCGAAAGAAACCGACCCGCTCGAGCCCCGCTCGCCATACTCTGCGTCGAAAGCCGGTAGCGACCTGATCGCGCTTTCGTATCACACCACCCACGGCACCCCCGTCTTGGTCACGCGTTGCACCAACAACTTCGGCCCGTACCAGTACCCGGAGAAGGCGATTCCTCTCTTCACCACCAACCTGCTCGACGGCAAGAAGATTCCGCTGTACGGAGACGGGCTGAACGAGCGCGACTGGATTTACGTCGACGACCATTGCTCGGGAGTGCACCTGGTGCTGGAGAAGGGCGTCATCGGCGAGATCTACAACATCGGTGCGGGTAACGAAACCCCGAACCGTGTGCTCGTCGACAAATTGCTCGCGCTGCTGGGCAAAGACGAATCGAGCGTGCAGTACGTGCAAGACCGCAAGGGCCACGACCGTCGCTACTCCGTCGATATCGCGAAGATCAAGTCGCTCGGCTGGAAGCGAGAACGGTCGCTCGACGAAGCACTCGAGTCGACGGTGAAGTGGTACAGCGACAACCGCTGGTGGTGGGAGCCGCTCAAGGCCAAGCCGTGAAGATCGTCGTCACGGGTGCCGGCGGGCAGCTGGGTCGCGAACTCGTCGACGCGGCCACGGCCAAGGGACATTCGGTGCGCGGTCTCGCGCGTGCCGACCTTGACGTCACCGATCCGGCGGCGGTACAAGCCGCGATGACGCGCGAGAAGCCCGACGTCGTCGTGCACACCGCAGCGTGGACCGCCGTCGACGCCTGCGAGAGCGACCGCGACAAGGCGTTTCTTTTCAACGGCACCGCCACCGAGCACGTCGTGCGGGCGGCGCGCGACGTTGGCGCCCGCGTGGTGTACGTGTCGACCGACTACGTCTTTGACGGCACGAAGCCCGCGCCGTACGTCGAGACCGACGTGCCGAACCCGCAGTCGGTATACGGTGCTTCGAAACTGGCGGGGGAGCACGCCGTCGATCTGGCTCTCGACACCGTGGTACGCATCTCGTGGGTATGCGGATTTCACGGCGCGAACATGGTGAAGACGATCCTGCGCATCGCCGCGCAACAAGACACGCTCACCTTCGTCGACGACCAGGTCGGCAACCCGACTTTCGCAGACGACGCTGCGCGAATGATCGTGCACCTCGCCGACTCCGGTCACGCCGGTGTGTGGCACGTCACCAACCAGGGCTCGGTGAGCTGGTACGAATTCGCTCGTGAAGTCATGCGTGCCGCAGCACTCGACCCCTCTCGCGTGAAACCGGTGAAGACTCGCGACCTCGTGCCTGCGCGACCGGCCCCGCGACCCGCCAACTCGGTGCTGGAGAACAAGCGTCTTCGTGATGCCGATATCGCGCTACTCGACGACTTTCGTATTCCGCTCGCGCGGCTCGTGAAGCGATTCCAGTCGACGTGAGTCGTGCTTGCAGCACCGTCGGCATCGTCGTGCTGGCTGCGGTTAGGGTGATGCCATGACGCCGGTCGATCTTCTGGCGGTGCTCGAACCCACTGCGGCCAAACTGTACGACCGCCACATGGGCGTGGCCAAAGAGTGGTTTCCGCACGAGTACGTGCCGTGGAGCCGCGGACGAGACTTCACCCCCGGGCAACCCTGGTCGCCCGACGACGCCGACTTCGGTGACGGCGGCTGGACGCTTCCCGACGCCGTGCGCGCCGCATTGTTCGTGAACCTGCTGACCGAGGACAACCTGCCGTATTACACGCGCGACATCAGCACGATCTTCGGCGGCGACAGCGCCTACGGAGCATGGGCTCGCAACTGGACCGCCGAAGAGGGCCGCCACTCGATTGCCATCCGCGACTATCTCACCGTCAGCCGCGCGCTCGACCCCGTCGAGCTCGAGCGGGCCCGCATGCAGCAGGTGCGCGGAGCCCAGGTGCCCGCACCCGACGACATCTACGAGGCGCTCGCGTACTTGTCGATGCAGGAACTTGCCACCCGCATCGCCCACCGCAACACCGGCAAGTTGATCGGCGACAAAGCCGGACAAGACGTCATGTTGCGCGTCGGCAACGACGAGAACTTGCACTTCTTGTTTTATCGAGATCTCGCAACTGCCGCCCTCGAGGCTGACCCGTCGAACATGATGATCGGCATCGAGCGAGCGGTGCGGAACTTTGCGATGCCCGGGACGGGTATCCCGAACTTCAATGAGCTGGCCAAGCAGATCGCCAAGGCGGGCATCTACGACTTCAAGGTGCACCACGAGCAGATTCTCGAGCCCGTCGTGATGCGCCACTGGAAGGTGAAAGACGTTTCCGGCCTGTCGCCCGAGGCCCAGAAGGCCCAGGAAGACCTGGTTTCTCGCGTGGAGAAAATCGGGCGCGTCGCGGCCCGCTTGTCTCGCGAACCCGAAACGGTCTAGACCTACCCGCCGACCGACGCGACGCGAGGTTTCCTAAACCGTAGGGCGCAGGTTTAATCCCTGCCGGAGGCGCGACGATCACGAAGGCTTCGGCTCGTCTCACGCCTACGCACCCCCTTGTTTAGGTCCACGGCCGGGCACGACTCCTCGCGCCATATCCCCGCGAGGTGAATGTCCCGCGTGACTCAGTGACCGATGAGGTCCGGATGACCGCGGAGGACGTTGGACGTCTACTTAGCTGGAGAGTCGTCGGTAGGGCATCAATCGTGGGAGGGCTATGGGCTGGTTCTCCTTGTCCGATAGGTCCGGAGCCCGAGGAGAACACGCGTGGGTGTGGCTCACACCGGGTCGTGGTGTCCGTCCGTTCAAGGTGAATCACAGTCGCCTATGTTTCGTTGCCGTACCCACTGATTGGTTCTCGTAGTGTTTTGCGCCCGCAGGTAGAAATCGGTTCGTGCAAGACATTAAAAAGGGCCGTCACCCGAAAGCGCAAGGGCGATGCAACTCGCGGAAGTTCGGCACCCCGCTCGATCTAGACCAATGGCTTGCGAGCGAGCAGCCACGGAGATAGTTACTGTTGCTTGGTGACCCTTGAGGCGATTTCCGGAGCGATCGCCACGATGTGCGGAATGGCCTTCATTTGGCCCCAGGTGTTCCGCATCTATCGACACCACACGGTGGAGGGTCTCTCGGCGGCCACCGTCTTGGTGGGGTTGATCAATCCCGTGTTTTGGACGGTGTTCGGCTATTCAACGGGGCGCTCACTCGCGGTCTTTGCGAATACCAACGTTGGGCTCGCATTCATCTTGATCGCGTTCAAGATGACGCGCAAGAGAGCAATCAACCCGTTAGTCGCCATGATCATCTTCGTATCAACGGTGGTGTACTGCGTGGTGATGAACGAGATATCACCGTATGTCGTGGGAGTCACCGGGCTTGTCGTGTCGACGCCGATGTTCATTCCGCAGTTATGGAAGGCGGTCCGCACACGCGACCTGTACGGCGTATCGGTGTGGTCGAACTTGCTGTTCTCCGTGCAGTGCGGCTTCTGGGTGGTTTACGGAATCGAAGTAGAGGAGTGGTTGTACATCTATCCCAACGCAGCTCTGTTGCCGTGCGGGGTAATCATCGCCTGGAGGGTTATTCGTTCGCGTCGATTGCCTCTAGTCGGAGTCGCAAGTCGTCGATCGCAAACGTCTGCACCGGCAGGCCCACCGTCGAGCTGAATCGACGCAAATCTTTCAATCCGCTTCCGGTGAGTATGGCAACCGGACGAGCAGACGAAGGCAAACGACCGGATTTCACATCGTTTGCCAGCGCGGCTGCGGCAAGCGCAGACGCCGGTTCGACGAAAATGCCTTCTTTGCTGGCGAGGTAGTCCTGCATCGACCACGCGTCAGCATCGCTCACCGAACATCCCCAACCATCGGACTCCATTACCGACGATGCTGCGAGTTCGCCGTCGGGTGGTGCGGGAAGCTGTAGTCCCGAGATCGTCGAGGTGCACCTTGCAATACGTGGTTCGGCAATCTCACGGTCGATGAACTGAACAATCGGGTCGCAACCCGCCGGCTGTGCACAGATCATCCGAGCCTTCGTCGAACCTGCCATACCACGCGCGACGGCCACCAGCAATCCGCCGCCGCCAGCAGGAACGTACACGTGGGTGAAGTCGCCTTGCTTCAGTAGCTCGGCGCCGATGGCCTCGGCCCCGGACATGCCTTCTGGGTTGTATCGATATGCAGTAACGGAGAGCTTCAAGTGATACTGGGACGCCAGTTCGCGAATGGCGTCCATCTCGGCGATACCGAGTTGCGACATGGGAAGCAGGGTTGCGCCGTACGGCACAATTGAACGCACCTTCTCTGCCGGGGCGTCGGCGGCAATGCAGAGAAACCCGGGAAGTCCGGCCTTTGCCCCGTAGGCCGACATCGACGCCCCACCGTTTCCTGACGACGTGCCAATCCAGCCACGCAGACCACCTCGCAGAGCGTCGTCGATGGTGGCGGCAGCGATGCGATCCTTGTACGAGCCAGTGGGATTCATCCACTCTGCCTTGGCCGATATCTCGTTGATACCCAGAGACTTCGAGAGGGTAGTGAGCGACAGAATCGGTGTGTTTCCCTCACCGAGTGACAGCTTCGACACGATTATCGAGTGTCCTTCACGGCAATAATCAAGGCGGTGTCGCCTGCTTGAACTCGCGCGTCACGTCGTCGCATCATGAGGTAGCCCGCCTGTGGCGCACGCATCTGATCAATTATCGATCCATCAATGTCGACGATGTCAGCCAGGACTTGGCCAGCCATGTACTGCTCTCCACACTCGACTCGAGAAACCATGTATCCCGATGCGGGGGCGGTGATTCCTGCATCGGTGTTGCCGTCGCCGAGCACGCGCACGCTCGACTTCGCGCGTGATGGCGTACTCGCCACCATGGACAGTTGGTGTAACACCCGCAGAACGCCGTCGGCGTAACCAGTCAGCTCGTCATGACGTACCGACCGCCCGCCGCCACCCTCGGTGTAGATGGCCGGAATCCCCAAGTCAAAGGCAGCAGAGAGTGACCGACCTGGTGCAGGCTTGCCGGAATGTCGCCAAGTGAAGTCGGCCGCAAAAATGTCGGCAAAGTTGCGGGAGTCAGCAGCAACGCTGCCGCCGTCATCCTGGAAGCCGCAGAGAAACGGCATCTCAAAACTGGTTCCCGCTGAGTGAAGGTCGATGAGCAGATCCGAACCCTTGAGCACACGCTCGGTGAGTTCGTGGGCAACAGACTCCGTCGGCGTGCCCTTGGCATCACCAGGAAATACTCGGGCGAGATTCTTGCCGTCCAGCGGACTCTCGCGTGTCGTGGTCTCCCACGCGGCAGGGTGTGCCGGGGCGGCGGCCCGAATCGTTCCCTTGACGAGCGCCGAACGCAGATGAGAAATGAGCCAGCGCGTCGCGATGACACCCTCGTATTCGTCGCCGTGAACACCACCGAGCAGTGCAACCGTCGGTCCAGCAGTCGGGGCAGCGATGGTCACCACGTGCGGTGATTGGTGCATCATCAGCGCTGTCTAGGGCGTGGCAACGGCGCGCGAACGTTGTTCACCCAGACCGTCGATACCGAGATGCATCTCGTCACCGACTGCGAGGTACCGCGGTGGGCGAAGGCCGAGGCCGACTCCCGATGGTGTGCCGGTGTTGATGATGTCTCCTGGCTCGAGAACCATGAACTGACTCACATACCAGATGAGATGATTCACCGGGAATATCATGTCGGCGGTGCTCTCGTTCTGTAGGCGTTGACCGTTGACCTCGAGGAACATCTGGAGACGTTGCGGATCGGGAACTTCGTCGGCAGTCACCAGCCACGGACCGAGTGGGTTGAACGTGGCGCATGACTTGCCCTTGTCCCACTGCCCGCCACGTTCAAGTTGAAACTCCCGCTCTGAAACATCGTTGGATACCGCGTATCCGGCCACATGAGCCAGCGCATCCGCGGGGCTGGCGAGGTAGGACGCGGTAGACCCGATGACCACTGCGAGTTCGATCTCCCAGTCAGTCTTTTGCGACTTGTGGGGAATCCGCACGTCGTCGTGCGGGCCGACCAGCGTGTTCGGAGCCTTCATGAAGATGATGGGCTCCTTGGGTACTTCCATTCCCGATTCGAGTGCATGGTTTCGGTAATTGAGGCCGATACACACGACTTTCTCCGGCTTGCGGATCGGAGCGCCGATTCGTAGGCCCTTCTCGCGAAGCGGTGTGAGCTTGCCGTCGTTCAGCGCTTTGCGAACTCGTTCGATACC
>JAGWWV010000071.1 GCA_018970175.1 Acidobacteriota bacterium | reverse complement strand
CCTGGCCGTGCGGTCACTCACGGTGGGCGACCGGTGGTCGACTGCGGCGTGGCGCGGTGCTTTCAACGGAAACTCACGGACCCTTGACATCGCCCAGGCCGTGGTGTCGTCGCTGAGCACCGCTGCCGCCGCGGCGGTGATCGCGCTCGTCATCGGTTACATCATCGCCCTGGTCCAGGTGCACGCCCGGTCGCGTGGAGCCACGTTTCTTGCCACCGCGTGCGAGGTGATACCCGTCGTGGTGTCGGCCGTCGTCGTGGGTCTCGGATTCATTCTCGCCTTCCGCAACGAGCCGATCGACTGGCGCGGCGCATGGTGGCTGTTGCCGGTTGCACACGCGGTTGTCGCACTGCCGCTGGTATCGCGCGGCGTTGCGTCGTCGATGCGTCAGATTCCCGATGATCTGCGTGGCGCGGCTGCGACATTGGGCGCGTCGCCGGCGCAAGTCTTCGTGACCATCGATCTCGCACTTCTGCGCCGGCCGATCGGCGCCGCAACGACGCTCGCGGCCCTCGTGTCCCTCGGCGAATTCGGGGCCTCGAGTCTGTTGTCGCGGCGCGGGAACGAAACCCTCACGATGACGATTGGACGTTTGCTCGGACGACCCGGTGACGTGGTCCAGGCACAGGCGTTCGTCGTGGCCGTGGTGCTGGGTCTCTTGTGTCTCTGCCTCGTCGGTTTCGTCGACCTTGCCACCGCACAGGAACGTCGATGAACGGGTCGGGCCTCAGGCTTCGGTCGGTCTCCGTCGACTTCGACGGCCGCAGCATCCTCCACGACGTCTCTCTGACGGTTACACGCGGAGAAATTGTGGCGATTCTCGGACCGAGCGGTTCGGGTAAGTCCACGCTCCTGCGCCTTGTCGCCGGACTCGTCGAACCAACCTCGGGTGCGGTGATCATCGACGACACCGACGTCACTTCCGTACCGACGCATCGACGCGGGGTCGGCCTGGTGTTCCAGAACAACCAGTTGTTCCCGCACCTCGACGTGGCCGCCAACATTGCCTACGGGCTGCGCGTCGCGGGAATGCCCGTCGACCAACGCCGCGATCGCGTGTCGGAACTGCTCGCGCTCGTGGGGATGCCGGGCTTCGGGTCGCGTGAGGTCGCCACTCTGTCGGGCGGCGAAGCTGCGCGCGTTGCCCTTGCCAGGTCACTGGCCACCTCGCCGCGTGTCGTGTTGCTCGACGAGCCGCTGTCGGGCCTCGACCATGATCTTCGGTACTCCCTGGCCGACGACGTGCGTCGCGTCGTTCGCGCGGCCGGATCGACAGCCGTCGTCGTCACCCACGACCCCGACGAAGCGCGACGCATCGCGGATCGCGTGGTCACGCTTGCGGAACTATCGTCTGACGCGCAATGACGCTTCCCCGCTACACCGTCGGCATCGCATCAACCAAAGAGATTCTTCCGCTGCGCATGTCGGTTCTTCGTGACGGCACTCCGTCACAAGACCCGCGATACGCCGAAGACGACCACACCGGCACCGTGCATCTTGTCGTGCGCGACGACAACGGCGTCATCGTCGCCACCTCGTCGTGGCTTCCACGGCCGTTTCCCCCCGAACCCGACTCTCCCGCGGTTCAACTGCGCGGGATGGCCGTCGACAAGTCACTCCAGAGTCGTGGGGTCGGCGCGGTGTTGCTGACCGCCGGTATCGAACGCGCACGAACACTGAATGCCACCAACGTGTGGGCCCGCGCCAGGGATTCGGCCCTCGTCTTCTACGAGCGCAACGGCATGGCCGTCGTGGGCGACGCGTTCATCGACGACGCCACCGGCATGTCACACCATCTCGTGATCAAACGCCTGTCGTAAACCCACGTCAGGGCCGAACATCGAATGGCGTCGTCACGAGGGATTCCCTTCCGTCGACTTCCACGATGACTACGTCGATTCGCCACTCACCCGCGTAGGGAATCTGCGCCGTGGCGACGAAGTGGTTCGGGCCCACTTCTGCCGGCTCGACGGCGATTGGCGGCACGTCACGTTCGGTCGACGAGAATCGCGCCCGCGCCGTCGCGACGGGGTCGAGCGAACCACCGGGTTTCGAAACGATGACATGCATCTCGACGTTTCCCACGCGTGCGGGCGAGACGGTGACGTTGATGATCGTGTCCCCCTGCACGAGGCTTGCGGCGAATGGCGCCGCCGACACCGCCGAACGTGGTGTCTCGGTGACGATTCCCGACGTGACCGACAAAACAAGCAGGCCTGCGACGGCTTCTGCCACCAGAACGGGGCGCAAACGTTGTGTTCCCGAGTCGAGGAACGTACGGCGCACGACCGCCGCACCCAGCAGCATGATCCCGACGAACACCAACTTCGCGGCCAGCGTCTTTCCGTAGGTGATGTCGAGAATTCCGCCGATGTCATCGATGATCAGCAGCGACTGCACAACTCCGCTGGCCACCGCGAGCCCCACCAGCACCACCGCCCGCTGCGAGAACCACTTCACCGCAGCCGGCTCGCGCAGTCGACTCGACGTCGCGAGCACCACCAAGCCACCGAACCACGTGCCGACCGCAAGCACGTGGACCACCGACGCGGCGACAGCGGGAGCCATCGGGCTTGCCGCACCGGGATGACCCGCGAATGCATACGACAGCGGCACGACTACAAAGGCCATGACGAAGGCAAAGCGCAGAACGACACCGACGTCGCGCCCTCGGCGCAACGCCGCCACCGACGCGAACATGACGAGAACGCCGACGGCCGCACGGGCCAGCAATGCATGGCCGACACGCGTGTCGCCGATGTCGGACAGCGTCGACCATTCGAGAGCCGAGCCAATTCCGCCTCCGGAGAGACCTGCACCTTGCAAGCCGAGTAATCCGAGCGCGGCGACCGCCATCGCTCCGCCCGACGCGGCGGCAACGCGCAACAGCCACGTGTGGGCGGCCGTCCCCGCGCCGCCCAAGAGGAACAGTCCCGCCGCAAAGACGAGGGCAAGGGCCAGATAACCGACGAGACGCATCGCCCGGGTGAGCGCCGTCAGCGCAGCACCGGTCCCGTCGTCACCGAGAACGTCGGCCACCACCGAGGTCACGTCGACACGATCGCCCTCGCCCACCTGGAACGTGATCGCACCGTCGACGGGGTGACCGTCGACGGAGACGACGCGGTACGTGACGACGTAGGTGTCGTCGTCGAGGACGGGAACGTCGACTCGCACGATCGATTCGTCGGATGCATCGCGCGCAATCGACGGCAGCGGCACCCGGGTTGCGTCGCTTCCGAACAGCCTGATGAACCCCAGCGACGTTTCGACCGGTTCATCGAAGTCGAGCACGATCTGCGGGGGTGACTCGACCAGGGTTGCGCCCGATGCGGGAACGGAATTGTCGAGAACCGCATGCGCCGAGGCGACCGATGCGGGCAAACCCAGCATCGTCCCGACGATCGCGAGCGCCGCAAATGCGCGTCGGATGTGGCGCACGTCAGAGTCCCTGCAGCGGCTCGAGTCCGCTCGGCACGTGCCGTCCGAGCAGCCACGCCAACCGTTCGGCTTCGCTCAACCGCAGCGCGGCTTCGGGAAGCGTCGACATTCCCATCGGTGTCCGGCTCGTCTGCATCATCGTCATCCGTGGAAGGTCGTAGCGCACGTACAGGGGGTTCCAGTCGCGGAACGTGACGCCGGCATCGAGGTCACTGGTGTGCACCTCGACTTCGCGCCAGCGCAACATCGGCAGGTCACGCATCTTCATGCGGACACCCACCGTGTTCCGCGCCGCACCATCCCACGCGGTGGAGGGTGAGCGGGCCCACGCCGATTCGAGTGCGTAAATGGACGCCCGGTTCTTGGCGACGAGCGTCGCTGCATCGAGTGCGGCGTACGAGTCGATGCCCGCCGTGCGCGACTCGACACCTCCCGGGTACTGGTCTCCCTCGCGGCCCGCCGCGGCCTCGGCGAACAAATGAACGTGGCTTTCGGCATTCCGCGCCAGGTGCGCGACAACGTGGCGCCGTGTCCAGTGCGCGAGAGTCGACGGTGCCGAGAACCACGCTTCGGGATCGTCGAGGCGAAGAACGTCGTCGAGCAAACCGAGCAGGCGTTGATGGCAGTGCGCACAACCTTCGACACAATTGTCGAGATACAGCGGATCGCGGTGAACGGTCATGCCGATGTCAACCTAATCGCGCGTCAACCCAATCGGGCGAGCGCATCGAAGAGGCGCTCGGAACTCGACGGCTTGGCACCTTCCGACAGAACCACGTAGACAGTTCCGCTCTTCGCGACAACTGCCGCTGCCCGAACCGCATAGAGCGACCCGGTGTGGCCCCATGCGTCGCCGCGGTAGCGCGTGCCGTTGCGGTATTCCGCGGCATAGGTGACCGCGTGCAATCGTGCAAGCCACTGTCTCGACAGCAGCTTCGTGCCGCCCGTCGCCGGGTTCAACGCATCGAACAACACCGCCACCGCGTACGGCGTCGCCACCCACGCACCCGCGCCGCCAAGAACCTGCGTCGCACGCGTCGACACGTCGAGGCCCCCGCCGGCGACGCCGAGCGGCTCCCACACGAGTTTGCGCACGGCGACGCTGAAGGGAAGGTTGGTGACCTCCATGACCAGTTTGGTCAGCAGAACGTAGTTGTCATTCGAATAGAGGTACCGGCCGGGGGTTCGCGACACCGATCCCCGCGCGGCGAAGTCGGCGTACTGCTGCCAGGTGGTGAGACCGTTCGTCACTGCACGGAAATTGTTCGACGGCAGACCCGACGCATGATTGAGGAACGCCGACACGGGCTGCGACGTGATCTCCTCGTTCGGAGTCGAGACGAATCGGCCCAGGTAGGTGCCGATCGGTTGGGCGAGGTCGATCTCTCCCGACTCCGCGAGACGAAAGACGGCCGCGGCCGTCACGGTTTTCGACACCGATGCAAGATGCAAAGGGGTGTTTTCATCGGCATCGCGTCCCGCGGCCGCGATGACACGACCACCGGAAACCGCGACCACGGCTGCGCGACCGGCGGTCTGCGACAGAACCGACTGCAGGCGCTTGTCGAGGTCGACCTGGGCGCGTGCGCCGGACGGGACGACGCTGATCACCAGGAAGAATGCGGCGATCAGTCCACCGAGTCGCCGCATGCGAAAAGACTAACGAGTGACGCTCACCGGGCGTCGTTGGCACGGAACGGAATCACGACCACCGTTCCGTCGGGTTCGTGGTGCACCCGGGCCGACACGCCGTAGAACTCGGCGAGCGTTTCGGGACGCAACACCTCTGCGGCGGTTCCTGTTGCGACCCGGTACCCCTGGTGCAACAGACACAAACGATCCGAATACAGCCCGGCAAGCGTGAGGTCGTGCATGGCCGAGACGACGGTCAGTCCGTGCTCGCGTCGCAGTCGATCGACGAGTTCGAGCGCTTGCTGTTGGTGTCCGATGTCGAGGGCGCTCGTCGGCTCGTCGAGGAGAAGTATCGGTGCTTCCTGTGCGATGGCGCGCGCAATGACGACGCGTTGCCGCTCGCCACCCGACAACGTCGCGAGATGTCGGTGAGCGAACTCCCTGAGGTCGAGGCGCACGAGAACGTCGTCGACGATGTCCCAGTCGTGCTTCGTCTCCTGCCCGAAGTGCGCGATGAACGGATTGCGTCCGAGAACCACGTACTCGCGCACGCTCATGTCGTCGGGCAACACGGGTGTCTGGGGAACGTAGGCGATCAACTGTGCGCGACGCTTCGCAGAACGGAAGCGCAGCGACGTACCGTCGACCCGAACCTCACCCGAGTGCTTCACGACGCCGGCAACCGACCGCAGGAGTGAACTCTTGCCCGCACCGTTCGGACCGATGAGGCACAACCACTCCCCCGGCTTCACGGTGTCGGAGAACTCGGCGAGTGCAGCACGGTCGCCGTAGCGCACCGACACGGCGTCGAAGGCGAGCGATGTCATCTGTTTGCCTGCCGCGTGCGAAGCAGGAGCAAGAAGAACGGTGCGCCGAAGAACGCCGTCACGACGCCGATGGGTGTCTCGGAGGGGTTTTGGAGAATGCGTCCCGGAATGTCGGCGAGCACGAGGAAGGTCGCCCCCGCAAAGATGCTGAGGGGAATGATCGTTCGGTAACTCGCGCCGGCGAGCAAACGCACCGCGTGCGGAACGATGATGCCGACGAAACCAATGAGGCCGCTGACGGCGACGACGGCGGACGTGCCGAGCGTTGCCGCAACCACGACGATGATGCGTACCCGGTCGACCGAGGTGCCGAGCGCCGTCGCTTCGTCCTCACCCACGCGCATGACGTCGAGGAGACGGCGGTGGATGAGAAGCGTCACGGTGCTCAACACCACGTACGGAACGACGAGCCGTACGTCGTCCCACGATGCCGTGCTCAGACGACCGAGAATCCACGAATACACCTGCCGAATGACGTCGGTATTGCGCTGCAGCACGAACGTCTGCACCGCGGTGGCGAGAGCCGTGACGGCAACTCCGGCCAACACCAGCGTCGCCGAACTGCGCCGTCCACCGAACGCGGTACCGACGAAGTACGTCAGCACGACGGCCACGAGTCCGCCGAGAAACGCGCTCAAGGGCAGCGGGTCGATGATCCACGAACTCGTACCGGCACGGTTGAGGGTGAAGACCACCGTCGCACCCAAACCGGCGCCGGCCGCGACGCCGA
>JAGWWV010000070.1 GCA_018970175.1 Acidobacteriota bacterium | reverse complement strand
GAGCCGTGTCGAAGAATGACGCAACGAATGTCGATGTCGATGTGGTTGTCATCGGTTCGGGCATCGCAGGTCTGGCAGCTGCACACAGTGTCTGGGAGGCGGGGCTCAAGCGGGTCTTGGTCGCCGAGTCCGAGAGTGTCGTCGGCGGATCGTCGCGACTGTCGGGCGGAATCGTGATGGGTGCTCCGACGCGCTACCAAAAGGCGGCGGGTATCGAGGACTCCGCCGACATGTTGTTCCACGACTACATGTCACTCAACCAGTGGATGGTCGAGGCTGGTGTCATTCGCCGTTATTGCGACGAAGCAGGGCCCGCCGTCGACTGGCTGGGTGATCTTGGCGTGCCGTTCCACGATGATCTGGTGTACGGCGGTGGCGAGATCGTTCCGCGTTGTCACTGTGCGGTGAACGGTGGTCAGGGAATCATCGACGCGCTTCATACCAAGGCGCGCGAACGCGAAATCGACATTGCTCTCGGTCAACGCATCGATCGACTGATCGTCGAAGGTGGTCGGGTGGTCGGCGTTGCCGTTGGCGACGATGAAGTTCGCGCGCACGCGGTGATCGTGGCGTCGGGTGGCTTTGCGAAGAACATGGCCTTGATGGAGGAGTTCTTTCCCGGCGCGTACGGCACCGGGGATTGGATGTGGTACATCGGTGCCGACGGGTCGCGCGGTGATGCAATCGGTTTCACCAAATCGGTGAACGCGCAGTTGACGGGACACGGGCGCGGGCTGCGCTTGTTGCACCCGAACTTCGTCACCACGCTCGAGGCGTTCATGCCGGGATGGATGGTGTTGGTGAATCGCGACGGCCGCCGCTTCGGTGCGGAGAATGCTCCGTACGGTTTGATGGACGGTTTCATGACCGCACAGGGAA
The DNA here is from genome assembly GCA_018970175.1 of Acidobacteriota bacterium. Taxonomy (GTDB): domain Bacteria; phylum Actinomycetota; class Acidimicrobiia; order Acidimicrobiales; family Ilumatobacteraceae; genus F1-20-MAGs119. Next base: position 5,793 of record JAGWWV010000070.1, on the reverse strand, counting down.
ACGTTGCATTCGCGATCTTCGACGATGTCGTGTTAAACCCCGAGAAGGGGCCGCAGGTCGAAACGTACAAGCAGGCAATACCCGGGCGTGAAGGGCGCGGAAGTCCGAACTGGAATCCGATCATGGTCGAAGAACAAGTAGGCCGCGGGCGCATCAAGCGTTCCGAGACGCTCGAAGGTCTCGCGCGCGAGTTGGGTCTTCCGGTCGAACGATTCGTCGCGACGATCAAGCGTTACAACAACGGGTGCGCAACTGGTGTCGATGACTACGACAAGGACAAGAAGTTCCTTCGACCAATCGCACACCCGCCGTACTACGGCGCAGAGGTTCGTCCTGCGACGGTGTGCTTCACACAGACCGGATTGCGCATCGATCGCGATGCGCAGGTGCTGAACGATTTCGGTGAACCGATTGCCGGTCTCTATGCAGCAGGTGAAGTCACCGGTGGAGTCATCGGCGACCGTTATGTGGGAAGTGGCAACTCGCTCTCGAATGGCGCGACGTTCGGTCGCATCGCGGGTCAATCAGTGGCGAAAAAACTCCAGTAGGGCCGTTTTCGCCCTTGTGTTTCCTGCGTTTCATGATCTTTGACGAATGAGCGAAGGCTTCTTCATCTTCTCTTACCCGACCTTAGGAAGATTCATGGGAACGACGACGAAGGTGTGTCCCGTCACAGCAACCGCTGAGGCGAAACAGGGCAAAGCCCCCCAAACCAGGAGACACAAGTGAAGAACAAGCCAACACTCAAGAAGGGCATCGTGGCCGCCAGCGTGGTGGCCGGAGTTGCCGGAGGCCTCGTCGCCGGACTCGCACTCGGAGTTCCCGGATTCGCCGGCGCATCGAGCAACGGAGTCCAGGGCACTGCTGCGTCGTTCGCAAAGAACGCCGTCGTGCAGCTCGCCGACACGAACTCGAACACCGCAACCGACCTGCCCGGCACGATCACCGTGCAAGGCTCGACCGATGGTGCAGCCGATGCGGACCACGCCCCCCGCGGTCCGCGCGCGGCGATTGCATCCGATGCGGTTGCGAAGGCTCTCGGCCTCACCGTCGCGGAGTTGAAGACCGAATTGCAGTCGGGCCAGTCGCTCGCCGACGTCGCCAAGGCGAAGGGCGTCGACATCGAAAAGGTGAAGACGGCGATCCTCGACGACTTCACGACGCGTGAGAACGCCGAAGTTGCCGCGGGTGAGCACACCCAGGCCGAGGTCGATGCAAAGATCGCCGAATTCAAGACCCGTCTCGACGACATTGTGAACGGCGTCCGCCCGGCCGGCATGCCCGGTGACATGGGCCCGCGCGGGGATCACGGTCCGCGTGATGGTGCACGCATCGCGTCCGATGCGGTGGCGAAGGCCCTCGGTCTCACCGCTGATGAACTGCGCACCGAGCTGCAGTCGGGCAAGTCGCTCGCCGATGTGGCCAAGGCGAAGGGCGTCGATGTGGAGACGGTGAAGGCCGCGATCACAGCCGACGTGAAGGCGCACCTTGACGAAGAAGTGGCATCGGGCGAGCACACGCAAGCCGAAGCTGACGAGAAGTTGTCCGAGCTCGCGACGCGTCTTGATGACATCGTGAACGGTGTGCGTCCGGCCGGCGAGCCCGGCAAGGGCATGGGCGGAGACCATGGTCCGCGTGGTGGTGGACGCATCGCGTCCGATGCGGTGGCAAAGGTCCTCGGCATGACCGCCGATGAACTGCGTACCGAGCTGCAGTCGGGCAAGTCGCTGGCCGATGTGGCCAAGGCGAAGGGTGTCGATGTGGAGAAGGTGAAGACTGCGATCCTCGATGACATCACCGCCAAGGAGCAGGCCGAAGTTGCGGCCGGTGAGCACACCCAGGCCGAAGTCGACCAGAAGCTCGCCGACGTGAAGGCCCGTCTCGACGACATCGTGAACGGTGTGCGTCCGGCCGGTATGCCCGGTGACATGGGCCCGCGCGGTGGTCACGGTCCGCGCGGTGGCATGCACGGCGACCGCGATGGCGACATGGGCGCACAGGGTGGTTCGGCACCCACGCTCCAGGGTGACGTTCAGGTTCAGCCCTCCAGCGCCAACGCCTGATCACACACCGCAAACCGCGCGGCGGTTCGCAGTATCCATCCCTCAACCGACATACCCTTCCCCCAACATGTCCCGGCCCATCACCACCAGCCCGGTCGTCACAGCCCAGCCGCTTCTTCCCCCCGGAACGAGCAGGGTTCTCGACACCGACGTGGGCGCCGTCATCGGCGCACTCACACTGGTGGTGGTGGGCCTGTGGGCTCGTCATGGCGGGGTTTCCTCGCTCGGGGGTTCCGCCACTGACGTCTTCACCTCTCTTGCGTCGCTCACGGGGCTTCTTGCGTCGGAAGCCGGAATTCTCGGACTGATTCTGGTCACACGGACGCCGAAGCTCGAGCGTCGCTACGGCCTCGACCGTCTCTTCAACTGGCACAGGCTGCTCGGCGAATTGATGGCGATCTTTCTCGTTGCCCACATCGTGACCGGCGTCGAGGCATGGGCCGATCCCACAGGCATCGTGTCCGCTATCAAGGACCTCACCGGCCGCGAGCCGTACATGGCGCTGACAACCGTCGGAACTGCGATGGTTCTCATTGTCACCGTCACATCGCTCAAGATCTTCCGCGAGAAGCTGACGTACGAAACATGGTGGTTCATCCACTTGTTGTCATATGTCGGTCTTGCGTTGTCGTTCTCGCACCAGATCGTTCTTGGTACCGACTTCATGAACGACACGGTGGCGCGTTGGTTCTGGGTCGGACTGCACGTCGGTGTCGTCGCATGGATTGCCTGGGGCCGTTGGGGCACGCTGGCGCGTTCGCTTGCCCGGCCCCTGCGTGTCGAGGCGGTGCGTCACGAGGCAAGCGGAGTCGTCAGTCTGACGCTGGGCGGGTCGAATCTCCGTCGTCACCGCGCGGCATCGGGGCAGTTCTACTACCTGCGTGAACTTTCGCCCGGCCGGTGGTGGTCGAACAACCCGTTCTCGTTGTCGGCCGAGCCGACGACGTCGGGTCTTCGCTTCACGATCAAGGACCGCGGAGATGCAAGTCGGGCGTTCACCCGCATCACGGAGGGCACGCGCGTCGCAATCGAAGGACCGTACGGCGTATGCACGCCCGACCTCGTGGGTGACGACAAGGTGTTGCTGGTTGCAGGTGGAGTCGGAATCGGCCCGATCGTGTCGTTTCTGGAACAACTACGACCCGAGAACGAGCCCGTTGTTCTGTACCGCGCGCATGCGCAGGCGGAGGTGGCCCACGCCGACGAACTCGAGCACCTTGCGTCGTCACGTGGCGGTCGGTTCCACGTTCTGGTCGGCGCCCGTACGACGTTGAATGTTCCCGATCCCTTTGCCGCCGACGTTCTTTTGAAGACGATTCCAGACATGGCCGAGCGCGTAGTGATCGTTGCCGGACCGGAGTCGATGATCAAAGCGGTCCAGCGCGGCGCGCGCCGTGCGGGCGTACCTTTCGAACAGATTCATGCCGAAAGGGCGTGGTGGTGAAATGACCGACCAACACAAGCCATCGTTGCTGAGGCAGGTCGCGCCCGCCGCGATTCTCACCGCCGCCGGCGTCGCGTTCGTGTCGATGCTCGACAACCCGACGGGAACCAACACGGTCTCGCTCGACAACGCGGCTGCCGAAGATCAGGCAACACCCGTCGCGCCGACAACCGTGACGCCGACAACCGTGACGCCGACGAGTGAGGTCGAGCAGGTGACGACGACACTCGCTCCGTTGCCGACGACAACGGTCGCTCCGGCACCCACGGATGCCCCCGTGGTCGAGTCGACCGGAGCGTGTGACGGTGATCTGGTCACCAGCCCGACGGCGTTGTTCAGATGGGGAGGCATCCAGTTGCAGGTGCATTTCACGCGGACGAATGCGATCTGTGACGTCGAGGTCCTGCAGTACCCGAACGATCGCAGCAAGTCGATTGCCATCAACGAACGCGCGCTTCCCGTCTACAACTCCGAGGCGGTGTCGGCGAATAGTGCAGGGATATCAGCGGTCTCGGGCGCAACCGATTCGTGGGAGGCCTACACGGCAGCCCTTCAGGCAGTGATCGACTCGCGCTCATGAACGATGTTCTCGAACGTCGCAAGCTGACCGCGAAGGTGATGGGGACGTTCGCAAGTCTGCACGTCGACGATTCCGTCGACGACGGCGTCATCGACCTCGCCTGGAGCGAGGCGCTCGATTTGCTCGTCGACATCGAACGACGGTTTTCGACATTTCGCCGGGACAGTGAGATTTCGCGGATCAACAGGGGAGACCTGCATCTCCTCGATGCATCGGCGGAAGTGCTGGAAGTCATGGATGCGTGCACGTGGCTCGAGCACGAATCGAACGGGGCGTTTCGCGCGCGTCGTCCTGACGGCTCGCTCGACCCGGCAGGATTCGTGAAGGGCTGGGCCGCCGAACGTGCCGGCCGGATTCTCTCGGAACACGGTTTGTCGTCGTGGTACCTCAACGTCGGTGGCGACATCCAGACGTCCGGCCTCCAGGCGTCGGGGCAGCGGTGGCGCATCGGCGTCGTGTCCCCGTCTGATCGCACCGAAATTACCGCTTGGTTCGACATCCCCGAGAACTTCGCGGTTGCAACCTCGGGCACGGGTGCGCGCGGCGCCCATCTGTGGGATGGCCGTGATGGAACGTTCGTCGATCGGCTCGCATCGATCACGGTGGTCGGTCCGCACCTCATGTGGGCCGACGCGCTCGCGACTGCCGCGTTCGCGATGGGCGACGATGGCCTCGCATGGCTCGCCCGCTACCCCCTCTACCAAGGGTTCTCGGTGTGTAATTACCCGAAATTCGGGTAATTACACACCGAGAACCCTTCCGAGAACCCTCAGTCGGGGTTTTGGTCGCGGAGGAATTTCTCGAATTCGGCGGCGAGGTCGTCGCCACTCGGCATCGACGCCTCGGAGCGGCGGTCGAATTGTTGTTCGAGCATGCGCACATAGGCGAGCGCCTGAGCATCGTCTTCGACCGCTTCTTCGTGGAGCACCGCCCAGCGTCGCACTTCGCCGTCCATGTTGGCGTGGCCCGTGGGCACGCCGAGCACGTGTTCGAGATGTCGCAGCAATGCTGCGGTCGAGCGCGGATGTTGCGCGTTGGTGAGATAGTGCGGCACCCCGACGCGCAGTGACACCGCGGGTAGTCCGGTGCGGTCGAAACGTTCCTGCATCACACCGATGACGCCGGTTGGCCCCTGGTACTGCGGTTGTTGCAGGCCGAGTCGACGCGCCAGGTCGGGATTGGTGGTGCTGCCGACGACGGGTGGCAGCCGGGTGTGGGGAACCTGGTCGGCGAGCGCACCCAACGTGACGACGGCCGAACATTTGAGGCCTTGTGCAACGTCGACGAGAGCGTCGATGAACGTCGCCCAATGAATGTGCGGTTCGACCCCGGCGAGAAGCACGAGATCGCGGTTGCCCTCGGGGAAACGCGCGACGTAAATGTCGTTCTCGGGCCAGCGGATTTGTCGTTCGTCGTCCTCGTCGAGGAACACCTCAGGGCGTTCCTGGGTGAAGTCGAAGAACGGGTCGGGGTCGATACTGCCGACGATGGTGACGACACGGTCGCGCACGCACCATTCGATGGCTTGCGTTGCCGCGCTCGACACGTCGAACCATCCGCGCAGCGCGATGAGGAAGACCGGATCACGCAGGGGAGCGATGTCGTCCCAACTCGCGGTGAGAACGTCGTCGGACTTCACACCCCGAATTCAACCACCGATTTCAGGCACCCAAGCGCTCGACCACGAAATCGATGCAGCGCGTCAA
>JAGWWV010000069.1 GCA_018970175.1 Acidobacteriota bacterium | reverse complement strand
CTGCGCCACGCCGCGCCCGGCCCGGGTTCACAATGACCCCATGACAACAACGCCCCGTCTATTCGCCCGGGCCCTGGCCGCCACCGCCCTCGTCGCCCTGGCCGTCGGGGTTCCCGCCACGGCCCACGCCGCCACCCGCCCGTCGGCCGCTTGGAAGGTCGCCGACCTCGCCACCGGAACCACCTACGCGACGAAGACCCTGTTCTCCACCGACTCCGGGGGCACCCAGACATGGTCGGCAAGCGGGGCGTGTTCCGTGAAGTCGAAGAAGATCGTCACGTCGTCGACGGCGGGCAAGTGCAAGCTCACGGTGAAGATCGCCGCGTACCGCGCATTCGCCGCACGCTCGGCGACGAAGACCCTGGCCGTGTCGGCGCCAACGACATCGCAGACCGCTTCGGGTTGCCCCTCGTCCTACAAGTTCGCGAACCTTGCCTCCGCCCCCGGCGCAGGCTCGGGTTACGCAAAGCCGAACGTCGCCGCGTCATGCAGTGGCGACACGCTCACCGTCACGTCGAACGGAATGATCGGTTACACCTTCGTCGCCAAGACGCCGAACGCGCTGCGCGAACAGGCCTTCACGTGGAAGGTCACCACATCACCGAAGATTGCAACCGCATCAACGAGCATCGAGAACCAACTCGGCACGCTCGCCTTCACCGTGACCGGTATTCCCATCTACGGGCCCACCGAAGGACCCGTGCCACCGGCGGAAGCATTCGGTGACCCTGTGTACAACAACATCCTCGACACCTGCAAGGGACACACGGGGTACAACGGCGACTACCACTACCACGCGATCCTCGCGATCAATTCCTGCTATCTCGACGAAACCATCATCGGATACGCGAACGACGGCTTCCCCATCTATTCGAACCCGGGCTACACCTACACCTCGGGTTACAAGATGACGGGCAATCCGAAGTCGTACTCATGGAAGGCGTACTCGTACGTCGGCGGTGGCGCGAACACTCTCGACGAATGCAACGGTCGCACCGACGAAAGCGGCAACTACCGTTACTACATCACCGAAACGTTCCCCTACGTCATCGGATGTTTCAAGGGAACGCCGACACGCCAGGTCGGCGCAGCCGCAGCACCAATGGTGATGAAGTCGTCGACCTACGTCTGCGAGATCTAGCTCAGCCGCCCGCCGAACTCATTGGTCGCGTGCGGCTCAGCCGCCCGCCGAACTCATTGGTCGCGTGCGGCTCAGCCGCCCGCCGAACTCATTGGTCGCGTGCGGCTCAGCCGCCCGCGACTGCCGGAATGATCGAGACGGTTTCGGCGGCGGGGACGGGCGTGTCGAGACCCTGCAGATAACGCACGTCGTCGTCGGCAACGAAGACGTTCACGAACTTGCGCAACGCACCCGTGTCGTCGAAGAGACGCTCGCCGAATCCGGGGTGCTTGGCTTCAAGGTTGCGCAGAACCTCGCCGAGCGTTGCTCCGTCGACCTGCACGGTGGAGGCGCCGCCCGAGATGGGGCGCATTGTTGTGGGGATGCGAACCGTTGCCATTCGATCAGGCTATCGGCGGCACTTTGTCGCGCCACGGCGCAGCCGCCTCCAACTGCGACGCGACACGAACGAGAACGTCTTCCCTGTTTGCGGCGGCGACGAACTGCACACCCATCGGCAAGCCGTCGTGACTCCAGTGCAACGGCAGGCTGATGGCTGGTTGGCCACTCACGTTGAATTGCGCCGTGTACTGCAGGATCGAACGCAGTCGCATCCCTGCCTCGGGTCCGGTCAGCCATCCGAGCTTCGGCGGTGGACCCGCCAGCGTCGGCGTGACCAGAAGGTCGTAACCCTGTGATCCGTCGGCGGGCGTCCACCAATCGAGCATGCGCCGCGACCATGCGTGCATCCAATTCACCATCGAGATGTACTGCGTCGCACTGATCGACTTGCCGATTTCGCGCATGAAGAGATTGTCCATTTCGATGTCGTCCTCGCCCACCGGGCGACCGATGATGCGTTCAACATCGGTGAGCCCGGCATCGGTCGCCACGGCGACGATGCCGGTGAACGTGTCGGCGAAGTCGGGGTCGCCCATCGCCGCGGGATGCGCCTCTTCGACGATGTGGCCGAGCGATTCGAGCAACGACCGGGTGCGCGCCATCGATTCGCGGGTTTCGGGGTGGTCGACTCCGCCGTCCATCAGCGGACGGTCGAGAATGCCGATGCGCAGGAATCCGACCGGGCGACCGATCTCTTCCATCAACGGTCGGGCGAAGGGTGGTGCGACGTAGGGGTCGCCGGTTTCGTACCCGGAGAGAATGTCGAGCATCAGCGCGGTGTCACGCACGCTGCGCGTCACGACCCCGTCGATCGTGGCTCCCATCCACGACTCGCCCGCTTCGGGTCCCTTGCTGATGCGACCGCGCGACGGCTTCAGGCCAACGAGACCGCATTCACTCGCCGGAATGCGAATCGATCCACCACCGTCGTTTGCATGACCAACGGCCACGATGCGTGCACTCACGGCAGCCGCCGAACCACCCGACGAACCACCCGTCGAATGATCCAAATTCCACGGATTGTGGGCCGCGCCGTACGCAAGAGGCTCGGTGGTGATGGTGCTGCCGAATTCAGGTGTGTTGGTTCGCCCGATGACGATTGCGCCCGCGCGACGGAGCCGTCGCGCGATGTACGAGTCGACGGGTGCCGTGTAACCGGCGTTCTTCAATGCGCGAGAACCCATGTGGTGCGGTTCACCTGCAATTGCCGCCTCGAGATCCTTCACCACCACGGGCACACCGTGCAGCGGCGTCGTCACCGGTCCGCCTGACAACGCGGCTGCTTCCCGAGTCGCCTTGTCGAATCGCGGATGAATGATGGCGTTCAGCTTCGGATTGATTGCCTCGGCTCGAGCAATCGCTGCCGCCGTCAATTCCGCGGGCGACACCATTCCGCGGTGCAACGCTCCGATCTGGTCGTTCGCATCGAGGTCGAGAAGGGAATCCACGTTTCCTGAACTCATGCGAGAACCCTACGCTTTCGCCATGCGCGTGCTCGCCGCCCTCGACAAGTTCCGCGGAACGGCCACCGCAAAGGAAGCCTGTGCGGCCGTCGGTCATGCTTGTTGGGAACTCGGGTTCGATTGCGACGAGGCACCGCTCGCCGACGGCGGTGAGGGAACGCTCGACGTGCTCGGCGGACCGAACCGCACGAGCCGTGTCACGGGTCCGCTTGGCGACACCGTTGAGGCGGCTTGGCGACTGTCACGTGATGTCGCCGTCATCGAAATGGCACGAGCCTCGGGACTGCAACTTGCCGGTGGAGCAGCAGCCAACGATCCCGTGTCGGCAAGCACCACCGGCACGGGTGAACTCATCGACCAGGCACTCGACGCCGGTGCGAAGAAGATCATCGTCTGCCTCGGCGGGTCGGCAACCACCGACGGCGGCTACGGCGCGGTGCGTGCAATCCACGCCCCCGCTCGCCTGAAGGCCGTCGAGTTCATCGTCGCCTGCGATGTCAACACGCGTTTTACCGATGCCGCGCGGGTCTTTGCACCGCAGAAAGGTGCAACACCAATCCAAGTGGAACTGCTCACCGGCCGCCTCGAACGGCTACGTCAGCTCTACGTCGAACAGTTCGGTGTCGACGTCGGCGAACGCGAGGGTGCCGGTGCCGCGGGCGGACTCGCCGGTGGACTCGCCGCGCTCGGTGCAGAGTTGGTGCCCGGATTCGACGTCGTCGCCGACGAGATCAACCTCGATGAACGAGTCGAACAGTGCGACATCGTCGTCACCGGCGAGGGCTTCCTCGACGAGCAGAGCTTTGCCGGCAAGGTTGTCGGCGGAATGCAGGGCCTCGCCGCAATGAAGGGCAAGAGATTCGGCGCGATCGTGGGTGACAGCGATGTCAACGTCGACTTTGCCCTTGCCAATCTCACCGCTATCTACGGCATCGACGACGCAATGACGAAGACGCGCACCTCCATCGAGCGCGCCGCCGTCGACCTTCTCCGCCGCTTGTCCGGGTGAAATCGCCCCCATCAGCGTGTATCCGATCGGATACACTCGACCGCATGTCTGGTCAACTCATCGAGCACGCCCGTCGGCTGGCGGGGCTCACCCAAACCGACCTCGCCGAACTCGCCGGCACATCGCGACCAACGCTTTCGGCCTACGAAAGCGGACGAAAGTCGCCAACACTCGCAACTGCGGAACGCATCCTCACGGTTGCCGGATTCACCCTCAGCCTCGACCCCGCCGTCGAATTTCAACTTCACCACACCGAACGGGGCCGCCCCTTCTACGTCGCCAATCGCCTGTGGCGCCTTCCCGTCGAACGAGCCATGGCAACCGTCGTTCTTCCACTCCACCTCAATTGGTCCACCACGGGCCAGCAGTTCGACATGCGCAACCGCCGACAACGCCTTCACTGTTACGAAATTCTCCTTCGCGAAGGAGATGGCAGGGACATCATGACCTTTGTGGATGGCGCACTGCTCATCGACGTCTGGCCCGATGTTCATCTGCCACGAGTGATCAAGGACGCATGGACCAGATTGATTGACGAAGGCCATCAATGAGCAATCTCGACCAGTTCAAATCAGAAGTCGCACGTCTTTTCTTCTCGCTGTCGGCATCAGATGGATATCTGCTTGCAGGCGGTGGAGCGCTTCTCGCGGGTGGCTTTTCAAATCGGCCAACGGAAGATCTCGACTTTTTCGGGCACAGAACGACTCGCGACATGGCCATCGTGAGTCGAATCTTTGAGCTAGCCGCGTCTCGAAAAGGTTGGCGTATCCAGCCGATTCGTCGCTCTGAAGACTTCGTTCGACTTCGAGTCCAGGGTGCTGAAACAATCGCCGTCGACTTCTGCAGAGACTCCCCCGCGACGCTTCCGATCAACCGTACGATCGACGGACCCACGTTTTCCGGGCCGGAACTTGGAGGGCGAAAATTGCTTGCGCTGTTTTCGCGCGCCGAAGCTCGTGACTTCGTCGACGTCTACGTGTTGGCTAGATCGTTCGGAAAGGAAGCGCTCTTTGCACATGCGAAGCAACTCGATGCCGGATTCGCAGTACAGCCGTTGTGCGAGGCGATTCAGCGGCTTGCCCTGTACGACGACGCCGACCTTCCCATCGACCAAACGATCGTCGCCGAACTTCGGGAATTCTTCCGATCATGGACCGCCGAACTGACGGCGTGAGACGTCAGCCTGAAACGGTGGTGGTGGTTTCCCCAACCACAGGTGCAACCGTGGTGTCGGTGGCGGCCGGAACCTGACCGGGCAGCGGCTTGCCGGCAAGGTCGGTACCAAGCAACACCATCACACTTGCTTCACCGATGTTGCCGGTCTCGCTGGGAACCGGGTCGGGCATTGGTGCGGTTTCGACGTTGCCGAGCGACGCAGCAACCGAGGCGGCAGCGGCTTCACTGCCGGAGAAGTAGTACACCTTGGTGACCGTCTGCTTGGGTGTCGCGTCGCTCTTGGTGAGCGCCGGCTGCACGATGAATCCGAGACCCTGCAGTGCAACGGTCATGTCGCCCGCCGCACCGGACACACCGGCTGCGTTGACGACCTGAACCTTGAAGCCGGTCGTCGGGCCCGTCAGCACCGTCGTCGTGGCGCCGGCCATCGTGGTGTCGGTGACGAGCGTGGTTTCCGGGGCAGCGGTGCCGCCGCCGGTGTCGTTGTCGTTGTTGATGTCGCGCAGAATGAAGAAACCAAGGATCACCGCGACCGCGGCTGCGACAAGGCTGGCCGTTGCGTTCATACCCTGGGCTCCGCCCAGGGCGCCGCCACCACCGCGACGCGAACCTGCTTGACGACTCATGACAACCTCCGTCTCCGTGAGCGGTTCAAAACCCCACCGTAGTTGGGAAAATGGAGCCGAGTGTGGGATTTGAACCCACGACCTACCGCTTACAAGGCGGTTGCTCTGCCACTGAGCTAACCCGGCGTGACGCCACAGTCTACGGGTGGGGCCGATCGGCGACGGTCGGCGGGTCAATCAGCGAGACGGTTCCTGAGAATTTCGTAGGTGGCAAGGGCCCCGGCGACCGACACGTTCAGCGAGGACAACTGCCCCTGCATGGGAATCGACACGACGAGGTCGCAGCGTTCACGCACGAGTCGTGACACACCCTTGCCCTCGGCACCAAGAATCACGCACACGGGGTCGCGGGCAAGATCCCCGATCTCGAAAAGCGAGCGATCCGCCGAGTCATCGAGGCCGACGGTCCACACCTTTGCCTTCTTCATGCGCTCCATGGCATTCGGAAGGCCGGGCACGACGGCGATGTCGAGATGCTCGATGGCGCCCGCCGCAGCCTTGGCGGCGGTCGGCGTGACGTGGACCGACCTGTGCTTCGGAAGAATCACACCGGTGACGCCTGCACCGTCACAACACCTCAGCAGTGCGCCGAGGTTTCCCGGATCGGTGACTCCGTCGAGAGCAACGAGGAACGGATTGACCTTGCCACGTGGCGTCAACAGGTCGTCGAAGTCGGCTTCGGGCAGGGGTGCCGCGAACGCGATGACACCTTGCGGAGCCTCGCTGCGCGCTGTCTGTTCGATCCTTTTTCGTGCCACGTCGAGCACTTGCACACGCGAGTCGGCGGCGAGATCACGAATGTCATCGATCACGTCGGCTGCATCGATGTCGCTGGCGATCCAGATCTCACGCACCTTCCGCCGCTGGGCGATCAACATCTCGCGAATGGCCTGGCGACCCTCGACTTGTTCCCCACCCAACGACTTCTCGGCCGCAGG
>JAGWWV010000021.1 GCA_018970175.1 Acidobacteriota bacterium | reverse complement strand
CACCTACTCGGCGCGCGTCGCAGGTGAAGCCGGAATCACGGTTCTCGATGCAGCCGAATGCTGGATCTACCAGCACGGCCTGCGCCACATGGGCGAGATCGAACACGCCCGCGGCCTCGTCGGGCTGACCGGCATGACGTCGTAAGACGGCAGCCGATAAACACGGCATGACGTCGTAAGACGGCAGCCGATAGACACGGCATGACGAGCTAGTTCAGCTGGAGGCGATGCCGTGCATCGCGGTGATGCCGGCGAGGAAGGCCTCGCGACCGGCGGCGTCGAGCACTCCGTACGCCGGCGCCACCATGACGTCGGTCAGCTTCTCGGCCGTGTCCCACTGCGCACGCTGGGCGTCGGTGACCTTGGCGACGTCATCTTCCGACCAGCCGAACATCTTCGCGTCGTTCGGACGCTTGATGAAGTGGGCGACTTTCGATGTGAGGCCAGCGGCACGGATGGCCGCCAAGTGGGCGCTACCACGGAATTCGCGCAACACGGTGGCGAGCTGCATCGCACGACCGGGCACGTCGGAGGCGAGCGGCTCGCACTTCATTGCCGCGTAGAGGCCGAGACCGTCGGGGTCGGCAGCCGCGTTGACCGCGTCGGCAGCGGCCACGAACGCCGCGAGATTCGGGATCGACGCGAACTTCGAGCGGCCGAATTCGGCGCTGCACTCGAGATGCGCGCGGCCCGCAGCGCGCGGTGTGCACTTCGTCTTTGCCGACTCCCAGGCTCCGCCGATGACGGCAGGATTGAAGTAACCGAAGTTCGCCGCGAGCGCCGCTCCGTCACAGTCACCCAATGCACCGCCGCGACCGATGACGTAGAACTCCATCCCGTTCAGTCCCAACTTCTCGCCGACGGCACGCGTTTCGGCGGTGAAGTAGAAGCGGTAGCCGGTGTCCCCCACGAGCGGACACGCCGCGGCGAGGAACTGCGAGAGAGATGCGTCGATTGTCATATCGCGAGACTAGTTCGCCCTCTCACGGCATTCGTCGGGCAGACTTGACGAGTGACCCTCCAGAACCTGCTCGGCATCGTTGCTTCCACCCTGTCGATGCTCTTCATCTGGCCGCAGGTCTTCCGCGTCTACCGCAACGACACCGTCGAAGGACTCGCCCCCCTCGGCGCACTGCAGGGAATGTCCGGGTCGATCCTCTGGGCCGTGTACGGACTGGCCCAAACCGACATTCCGCTGTTCGGCTCGAACCTTTTGTTGGCGGTGGCGATCGCCCTGCTGGGTGTCGCCATGACACGCCACGGCGTGCTGTCACGCACCGTGTTGTCGACCGTGATCACCGTTGTGCTCGGCGTCGGATTCATCACCGCCTCGGTGTCGACTTCGCTCGTCGGAATCCTCGCCTTTGGCGTCGGCGCTCTGTCGGTGCTTCCCCAAACGGTCAAGGTCCTCCGCGACCCCGACCTGAACGGCGTGTCAGTCTCCAGCAATTCACTTCTCTTCGTCACGTGTTGCGCATGGCTCAGCTACGGCCTCACCATCGGCGACACCCTCGTGTGGCTGCCGAACGTGCTCGTCATCCCCTGCTCGGCGCTCATCGTGGTGAAGGCACGCGCCTCGCAGCGCCGCACGGCGCACGTTCCCGTCCATGCCGACTGAACCAGACGATCTCGAGGCCGAGTACTCGCCGAGTTCGGTCGCCAAACACCCCGCGCCGTGGTACATCGACGACTACGCGCGGCGCAGCGCCGCGACCCTCGGCTCCCTCGGCGACAGGATCCGTCGCGAGACGTACGGCCCCGGCGCCGACGAATACGTGGTTCTCGCTCGGACCGAGGCCTCGGCCCCGTTGCTCGTCTTCATTCACGGCGGCTACTGGAAGGCGCTGTCGGCCGACGAGTGCTCGATGTGGGCAGCCGATGCGCTCGACCTGGGATTCTCGTTTGCGAGCGTGAACTACACGCTCGCCCCGACCGCCACACTCGAGCGAATCGTCATGCAGTGCCGCACCGCGATGGACTGGCTGATCGACTCGTCGGGTCTCGCACCGACGCGCGTCGTCGTGGCCGGTTCCTCTGCCGGCGGACACCTCGCTGCCATGGTCACCACCGCCAATCCCCAACCATCCCGGTGCAGCGCCGCCGTGCTGTTGAGTGGCGTGTTCGACCTGCGACCGATCGTGCCCACCACGGTGAACGAGCCGCTCGGCCTCACGGTTCCCGACGCGGTGAGGTTGAGCCCGGCACACGCAAGGGTTTCACCTATCCCCGCCGTTCGTGCATTCGTCGGCGACGAGGAAACCGCGACTTTCAAGGCGCAGAGCAGCGCGTACGTCGACAAGCTGCGAACGGCGGGCGTCGACGCAACGTGTCGCACCGTCGCGGGACGCGATCACTTCGATTTGATTTACGATCTGGTGACACCGGGTACCGACCTTGGCGATACCACCATCGGACTGTTGCGGGGCTGACCAACCAACCATGACCACACTCGACGACTTCGACCGACGCGCCGCACAGCTTGATGAAGGGAATCCACTGGCAACCGCCCGTCGGCACTTCGATCTTCCCGACGGCGAGATCTACTTCCTCGGCAACTCGCTCGGCCCGCTCACACACGCGGCACGGGCCGCGGTCGTGAACACGCTCGACGACGAGTGGCGCAACGGTCTCGTTCGAACATGGCACGACGGCGACTGGCTCGACCTCGCTGCGTCGACGGGAAACCTCGTCGGCCGCGTCATCGGCGCACCGGAGGGTTCTGTCGTCGCCGGTGACTCGACCTCGGTCGCCCTGTTCAAGGTGCTGTCCGCCGCGGCGCGCATCAACCAGTCACCGACACGGCGGGTCTTGCTGTGCGATTCCCGCAACTTTCCGACCGACCGTTACGTCGCGCGCAGTGTGGCCGACCTCCACGGTCTCGAATTCGTCGAAATCGAGGTCACCGACATGCCGGCGCGGTTCGCCGACGACGTCGCTGTGATGACGGCATCGATGATCGACTACCGGTCGGCCGACCTTCACGACGTTCGGGCGGTCACCGCCGCCGCGCACGAGCACTGCATCCTCACGGTGTGGGACCTCGCCCACGCGGCGGGTGCGGTGAAATGCGACGTGTTCGCGAACGACGTCGACTTTGCGGTTGGCTGCGGGTACAAGTACCTGAACGGCGGGCCGGGTGCGCCCGCCTACATGTACGCCGCCCCGCGCATCATCGGGTCGGTCGACCAGCCGATCCCCGGATGGTTCGGGCACGCCGAACCCTTCGCCTTCGAAGATGCGTACCGACCCGCGGCGGGAATTTCCAGGTTCTCGAGTGGCACGACCCACGTGCTTTCGATGAAGGCAATGCACGCTGCGCTCGGCGTCGTCACCCAATACCCCATCGACGACCTGCGCACGACGTGCATCGGCCTCGGGGACTTTTTCGTCGAAGGCTTCGACGCGTTCCTCGACGGTGGCGACTTCTCACTGGGCTCGCGACGCGACGGGGCGCAGCGCGGCGGCCACATCGCTCTTCTGCACCCCGATGCCGAACGGATGTCGAAGGAACTCATCTCGCGGGGCCTCATCGTCGACTTCCGACCACCCAATGTGATCCGCGTCGCCTTCAGTCCCCTCTTTCTTCGGTTCGCCGATGTCGCGCAACTGATCCGCGAACTGACACTCGTGAAATAGGCGCCCGTGAATTGAGGGCCGCCGACGGCACTACTGTGGGCACATGGCAACGATCCTCGCGCACATCACCGTCAAGCCCGGCAAGGAACGAGAGTTCGAGGACCTCGCCGAACGCCTCGTGAAGGCCACGCACGACAACGAAAAGCGCGTCATTCGCTACGAGTACTGGCGCGGAGCGGCCCCCAACACCTACTACGGCCTTCTCGCCTTCGAGGACTACAACGCGTTCCTCGAACACCAGACGTCCGACCACCACGAAACCGACGCGAAGAAGATGACGGGCATCTTCACCGACTTCAAGCTCGAGTGGCTCGATCCCATCACGACCGCAAGCCCGCTGCCGGCGACGAACATGCAGCCGCTCATCGACGGAGCCTCGGATCTGTGGAAGGCCTACCACGAGCGGATGCCCGCGCAGGTCGCGGCGTGGTGGCTGGGAATGCGCAAATAGCGAAAAACCTCGGCACACTTGTGCCGTGACCGTCTCACAGATCTTCGACCCGGACCGCTGGACACAGGTGGCGGGCTTCGACTTCACCGACATCACCTACCACCGCGCCAAGGAACACGGCACGGTGCGCATCGCGTTCAACCGACCCGAGGTGCGCAACGCATTCCGCCCGCACACCGTCGACGAACTCTTCACGGCGCTCGATCACGCACGACAGACGAGCAATGTCGGCTGCGTCATCCTCACGGGCAACGGACCCTCGCCCAAGGACGGCGGATGGGCCTTTTGCAGCGGAGGCGACCAGCGCATTCGCGGTCGAGCCGGATACCAGTACGCCGACGGCAACTCCCTCGCGGCCAGCGACCCCGCGCGCACGGGACGTCTCCACATTCTCGAGGTGCAGCGTCTCATTCGCTTCATGCCCAAGGTGGTCATCTGCGTGGTGCCCGGCTGGGCGGCCGGCGGCGGCCACAGCCTCCACGTGGTGTCCGACCTCACCATCGCATCACGGCAGCACGCACGCTTCAAACAAACCGACGCGGATGTCGCGAGCTTCGACGGTGGCTACGGCTCGGCGTACCTCGCACGTCAGGTCGGGCAGAAATTCGCACGCGAGATCTTCTTCCTCGGCCGCGAATACTCCGCCGACGATGCACACCGCATGGGCATGGTGAACGCCGTCGTCGACCACGACGACCTCGAAGTGACTGCCCTGCAGTGGGCGAAGGAAGTGAACGGCAAGAGCCCCACTGCACAGCGCATGCTGAAGTTCTCGTTCAACCTGATCGACGATGGCCTGGTTGGCCAGCAGGTCTTCGCCGGCGAAGCAACCCGCCTCGCCTACATGACCGACGAAGCGGCCGAGGGACGCAACTCGTTCCTCGAGAAGCGCGATCCCGACTGGTCGGCTTTCCCCTGGTACTACTGAACGTTCGTCCGGCATCCGGGGCCGATGACCCCGCATTCGACGCCTTCCGGCTACGCGAACGGCAGTTGAACACACGCCTCCACCGGCGTGGAGAGCGCACGGATGCCAAGTTTGTCGCCGAAGGCGACCTCGTGGTGATGCGAGCACTCGAGGTGGGCCACGTGCCCGAGCTCATCATCTGCGACGAAGCGGCACTGCCCACTCTCGAAGGAATCGGCGATCACCTCTCGACGGCCACCGTCGTCACGGCCGACGAAGCCACACGCAAGGCGGCCACGGGACTCGGTGTCGCCCTGCCCATCGTTGCGCTTTTCCCCAAGCCGCCGCTGGTCGACCACTCCGAGCTCATCGCCCGGAACGATCGCATCATCATTCTCAGCCAGGTCGACAACCCGACCAACGTCGGCGCCATCGTCCGCAGTGCAGCCGCATTCGGCTTCACCGGACTCGTACTCGACGGTGAGTCGTCCGACCCGTTCGCCCGACGCGCGTTGCGCGTCGCCATGGGAACCACCTTCCAGCTCGACATCGCCCGCACAGGCGATGCCGAGGAACTCTTCGCCACCCTGCGCAGTGCGGGCTTCGATTCGTACGCGATGACCCCTGCGTCCGACGCCGTCGATCTCTCCGGCGTGAAAGCCGGTCGCCGCGTTGCTCTCGTGCTCGGTTCCGAACGCGACGGACTGTCCGACGACTGGATGCGCCTCGCCGGCCACCGCGTGCGCATTCCGATGGCGGCCGGGGTCGATTCGCTCAACGTCGCGGCGGCGGCGGCCGTGGCGTGTTACGGCTTGACGAGGCGCAACGGCTGATCGTTGCGCAGGTGCTCGGCCGCCTTCACGAAGTAGTCGGTCATCCGGGCACGAACGTCGTCGTTGTCGACGAGCTCATTGACGGCACTCAACATGCACACCAACCAGTGGTCGCGTTCCAGGGCGCCGATGACGTAAGGGTTGTGGCGGGCACGCAACATCGGGTGACCGCGCTCCTCGCTATAGGTGTGCGGCCCACCCCAGTACTGGGCCAGAAACAACGCCAGCCTCCGCGAGGCAGCCGGCAGGTCTTCGGGCTCCGGATACAGCGGCAACAACACCGCGTCGTCACGGACTCGGTCGTAGAAGCGGTCGGCCAACGCGACGAAGAAGTCCAATCCGCCGACGACGTCGTACACGGTGGGCTCGTCGCTGCTCATTTCGTGTTGTTCATCGCGTCAGGAGAATTCCGGGTCGACCCAGCCCGGGAAGATCTCGGGCAGGCCGTCGCTCACCTTGTCGGGGAACCGTGCCGGTCGCTTCTCCAGGAAGCTCTCGACACCCTCTTTCGCATCCGCCGTGCGACCCCGGGCCTGAATCCCACGACTGTCGACGCGGTGGGCCTCCATCGGATGATCGGCGCCCAACATGCGCCACATCATCTGTCGCGACAGGGCCACCGACACCGGTGCAGTGTTGTCGGCAATCTCGCGCGCGATCGCAACCGCCGCCGGCATCAGGTCGTCGGGCTCGTGCACACTGCGGACCAAACCACCGGCCAGTGCCTCGTCCGCCGTCAAGAGACGTCCGGTGTAGACCCATTCCGCGGCCCGTGAGATGCCGACCAGACGCGGCAGGAACCACGACGAGCAGGCCTCGGGAACGATCCCGCGCTTGGCGAACACGAAACCAATCTTCGCCTTCGTGCTGGCGAGACGGATGTCCATCGGAAGAGTCATTGTGATGCCCACGCCGACTGCTGCACCGTTGATGGCGGCGATCACGGGCTTTTTGCAGTCGAACACGCGCAGCGACACCAACCCGCCGCCGTCGCGCACGACTCCCCCACGCGGCGCTTCATCGCTTCCACCCTTCGCGAACGTGCTGCCACCCGACGATAGATCGGCACCTGCACAGAACGCCCTGCCGCTTCCGGTGACGATCACCACGCGGATGTCGTCGTTCGTATCGACCTCGTCGAATGCAGCCCGCAGGTCGCGCGCCATTTGATTGGTGAACGAATTCATCGCATCGGGGCGATTCAACGTGATGGTGGCGATGCCGTCGGCGACGTCGAACAGGATGTCGGAGTAGGTCATGGGAATTTCTACCCCAAACGGTCAGACGTCGAGGAAGCGGCTGGCCGCGATGCCCGAGCCGATGGCCCCGGCCAGTGCGCCGATTGCGAGGAGCAGGATCATCACTCCCGACACGTAGCCCGACGGCACGACGAGCGAACTGACACCCGTTCCCGGCTTGAAGCCGGCCACACCGCTCTCCCAGGCGCGGTTGAGGCCCCACAGGCCACCGCACGACAGCACACCACCGATGAGACCGTGCAACAGGCCTTCGAGCATGAACGGAATGCGAATGAACCAGTTGGTGGCACCCACGAGTTTCATCACCTCGATCTCGCGCCGTCTGGCGAACATCGCGGTACGAATGGTGTTCCAGATGAGCGTCACCGCGACCGCGAGGAGCACGAGCGACATGACGATGGTGACGGTGCGCACGAAGCCCGACAACGTCGAGATGACCTCGAACTCGTCTTCCGCCAGGCTGACACCCTGCACCTTGGGCAGGATGCGGTACTGGTCGGCGAGGCTGCGCAGCAGTGCGGAATCGTCGGTCAGAGAGACGATCTTGAACTGCGTTGGAATCGTCTCGGGCGTGAGCAATGACAGCATCGTCGGGTCGCCGGCGAAGAGCTGCTGTGCCTCGGCGTAGCTGGCGGGTTTGTCGAGGTACGCCAGCTTTGCGACGTCGATGACGTTGGGCTGCGAACGAATCACACCGTCGACGTAGGCGACGTTCTCGGGCGTCGCGTCGGGGGTCATGAAAACGATCAGCTGGACGTCACCCTTCCAGCGCACGAGCAGGTTGTCGAATCCGCGCTGGACAAGGAAAGTGACGCCGACCAGCAACAGCGACACCGCCGAGGTGAGAACCGCGGCCGCGGTGAGCGTGAGGTTGCGCCGGAAACTGGCCCACGTTTCGCGGAAGGCGTAAGCGATACGCGACAGCATTATTCGTAGACCCCGCGCTCTTGGTCGCGGACAAGCACACCGCGGTCGAGCTGAATGACGCGTTTGCGCATGAGGTTGACGATGCGGTGGTCGTGGGTGGCCATGACGACTGTGGTGCCGCTGCGGTTGATGGCCTCGAGCAACTGCATGATTCCCTCGCCCGTGGCGGGGTCGAGGTTTCCGGTGGGTTCGTCGGCGAGCATGATGAGCGGACGGTTGACAAAGGCCCGGGCGATCGACACGCGCTGCTGTTCGCCACCCGACAACTGGTCGGGGAACCGGTCGGCCTTGTCGGCCAAGCCCACCAGCTCGAGCACCGCAGGAACCTGCTGGTTGATGACGTGGCGCGGCTTGCCGATGACCTCGAGGGCGAAGGCGACGTTTTCGAAAACGGTCTTGTTGGAGAGCAGCTTGTAGTCCTGGAAGACGTTGCCCATGCTGCGCCGCAGGTACGGCACGCGTGAGTCGGGCATCTCGTTCACGTTCTTTCCGGAGATCCAGACGTCACCGCGTTCCGGGCGCTCCTGGCGGCTCATGAGACGCAGGAGCGTCGACTTTCCGGAGCCGGAGGGCCCGACGAGGAACACGAAGTCGCCCTTCGCGATGTCGAAGCTGACATCGCGCACGGCCACCGTGTCGGCGCCGTACACCTTGGTCACGTTGTCGAGACGGATCATGACGGTACGAACCTACCCAGCGGATCTTGGCTACGCACCAGGGTTGTCGCTCGCACGACGAAAACGCAGGAAACCCACCATGAAATCGTCGATATCTCCGTCGAGAACGGCCGAAACATTGCCGTCTTCAACTTCCGTACGAAGATCCTTCACCATTTGGTACGGCTGCATCACGTACGAACGAATCTGGCTGCCCCAACCAACTTGCGCGGGTTTGCCGGCGATGCGATCGCGTTCGGCGGCATGTTCTTCTTCGATGCGCGCGGCGATCATCGCCTTCAGGCGGTTCATCGCTTTCTCGCGGTTCTGCAACTGACTGCGCTCTTCCTGCGACGAGGCGACGAGCCCGGTCGGTTCGTGGATGAGACGCACGGCCGACGACGTCTTGTTGACGTGCTGACCGCCGGCACCGGATGCCCGGAACACCTCCATGCGGATTTCCGATTCGTTCACGTCGACGTTCGGTGCGTCCATGACCGGCCACACCTGAACCGATGCAAAGCTGGTCTGGCGACGACCTTGGTTGTCGAAGGGACTGATGCGCACCAGTCGGTGAGTGCCGCGTTCCGAGGTCATGAGGCCGTACGCGTAGCGGCCGTGGATGGTGAACTCGGCGGAGAGAATGCCCGCCTCGGTCCCCTCGGAGACGTCGTCGACTTCGACGCTGAAGCCGCGCCGTTCGGCCCAGCGCGTGTACATGCGCAGCAACATCTCCGACCAGTCCTGGGCGTCGACGCCGCCATCCTTGGCGTTGATCTGCACGATGCAGTCGACTTCGTCGTGTTCGCCGGTGAAAAGGCTGCGCATCTCGAGGGTGTCGAGCTGACGCGCGGCCTTGGTGATGCCCTCGTCGATTTCCGGCTCTTGGGATGCGTCGTCGACCTCGCGGGCCAGTTCGTGGAGCACCTCGATGTCGTCGATTGATGCGGCGAGACCGTCGAATTCGTCGATGTCACCTTTCACGTTGGCGTACTCGGTGTTGATGCGTTTGGCGAGTTCCTGGTCGTCCCACAGGTCGGGACGCGCCACTTCCAGTTCCAGCTCAGACAGTCGCGAACGGCCGGTGTCGATCTTCAGGTATGCGCGCGCATCATCGAGCCTCTCACGAAGGCGTTTGATGGCGTCGCTGAAGTCACGCATGGGAAAGGGTTCGATTGGTCAGGCCGCGCCGCGGCCGTGACACATCTTGAACTTCTTGCCCGAGCCGCACGGACAGGGCGAATTGCGCGGAGTTTTGTCGAATTCGCTCTTCACGACGGGCGTGTTCGACGGCGCCGAGGCAGGAGCGGCGACCTCGTCGGGCAATTCCCCGTCGGCTACCGCCGCAGCCGCGGCCGCACGGAAACCGTCGGTCTCGACGTTGTCGGAAGAGGTCTGCTGGACGTTTTGCACCTCGGCAGCGTCGTCGGTGACGACTTGAACGTGCATCACGTACCGGACGAAGTCCTGTGCGATGCCCTTCATGAGCGCTCCGAACATGTCGTAGCCCTCGCGCTGCCACTCGGTGAGCGGGTCCTTCTGGCCCATCGCGCGCAGGTTGATGCCTTCCTGGAGGTAGTCCATTTCCTCGAGATGCTCGCGCCAGCGCTGGTCGATGATGCGCAGCATCACCTGCCGTTCGATTTCGCGCATCACGGACTCGCCGAGTTCGGTTTCGCGCTTGGCGTAGAACGTTGCCGCGTCGGCCATCACGATGTCGTACATGCCATCGGTGCCGTCGGAATTCTCGAGCTGGGCAACGGTGACGGCGGTCGGCCAGTAGGTCGACAGTTCCCGCACCAGGCCGTCGAGGTCCCATTCATCGTCGGCCTCGGTGAGACAGTACGTCTCGATGAGGCCGTCGACGGCCTCGGACAGGTATTCCATCGCGGCGGCCCGCAGGTCGAGACCTTCGAGAATCTGGTCGCGGCGCTGGTAGATGACCTTGCGCTGCTCGTTCATCACCTCGTCGTACTTGAGGACGTTCTTGCGGATCTCTCCGTTGCGCTGTTCGACCGTTGTCTGTGCTCGCTCGATGGCCTTCGTGACCATCTTCGCTTCGATGGCCTCGTCGTCGGGCATGGCGCGCCCCATCACCCAGCTGAGCGCTCCCGTGGCGAAGAGTCGCATGAGCTCGTCGTCGAGCGAGAGGTAGAAGCGTGACTCCCCCGGGTCTCCCTGACGACCCGCGCGACCACGCAGCTGGTTGTCGATGCGTCGACTCTCGTGCCGTTCGGTGCCGAGCACGTAGAGGCCACCGAGCTTGCGAACTTCGTCGCCTTCCTTGCCGCACGATTCCTTGAACTCGGCGAGCAGTTGCGCGTATCGCGCCTGGGCCCGCTCACGCTGCTGGCGGTAGTCGTCGGGCATCTGGTCGAGTGGCATGGGTAGGGCAAACTCGTCGGCCAGCGTTTCGGCCGAGAATCCTTCGGACAAAACCGCCTGACGGGCAAGACCTTCGGGGTTGCCCCCGAGAAGGATGTCGACGCCGCGGCCCGCCATGTTGGTGGCGACGGTGACGGCGTGCAGGCGGCCGGCCTGCGTGACGATCTGGGCTTCGCGGGTGTGCTGCTTGGCGTTCAGGACCTCGTGGGGAATGCCGCGCTTGTTCAACTGACGCGAGAGATATTCGCTCTTTTCGACGCTGACGGTGCCGACGAGAACGGGTTGACCGACGTTGTACTTCTGGACGATGTCGTCGACGACTGCATTGAACTTGGCGACTTCACCCTTGTAGATGAGGTCGGCCTGGTCGACACGGGCCACCGACTTGTTGGTGGGAATCGGCACGACCTGCAGGCCGTAGGTGTTCACCAGCTCGGCGGCTTCGGTTTGTGCCGTTCCGGTCATGCCGGCCAACTTGTCGTACATGCGGAAGTAGTTCTGCAGCGTGATCGTGGCGAGGGTTTGATTCTCCTCTTTGATCTTCACGCCTTCCTTCGCCTCGACCGCCTGGTGGATGCCTTCGCTCCAACGACGGCCCTCGAGGATGCGACCCGTGAACTCGTCGACGATCTTCACTTCGCCCGCCTGGACGATGTAGTCCTTGTCGCGCTTGTACAGCTCTTTCGCCTTCAGCGCCACCTGCAACTGGTGGACCAGGTTCTGCTGAACGCCGTCGTAGAGGTTCGAGATGCCGAGCTGCTGTTCGACCTTTTCGATTCCGGATTCGAGGGGCACGACCGTGCGCTTGTCTTCCTCGACTTCGTAGTCGACGTCGCGCGCGAGCGACCGGGCAATCGATGCGAAGCGGTAGTACAACTTCGCGGCATCGGCGAGGCGACCCGAAATGATAAGCGGTGTACGGGCCTCGTCGATGAGGATCGAGTCGACTTCGTCGACGATGGCGAAGTTGTGGCCACGCTGGACCTTTTCGTCGAGCGAGCCGGCCATGTTGTCGCGCAGGTAGTCGAAGCCGAACTCGTTGTTCGTTCCATACGTGATGTCGCAGAGGTAGTCCTCGCGCTTTTGCGCCGGACGTTCGCGATAACCGGGGATGACGAGGCCGACGTTGAGGCCCATCCAGCGGTGGACACGGCCCATCCATTCCGAGTCGCGACGGGCCAGGTAGTCGTTGACGGTGACCAGGTGGACACCCTTGCCCGACAGCCCGTTCAGGTAGGCCGGCAGGGTCGACACGAGGGTCTTGCCTTCGCCGGTCTTCATTTCCGCGACCCAGCCGAAGTGCAGCGCAGCGCCGCCCATCAACTGCACGTCGTAATGGCGCTGCCCGAGGACGCGCCGCGCGGCTTCGCGGGTGACCGCAAAGGCCTCGATGAGGAGATCGTCGAGGGACTCACCGCGCTCGATACGCGAGCGGAATTCGCCCGTCTTGGCGCGCAACGCCTCGTCGGAGAGGGCCGACATCGCGGACTCGAGTGCGTTGACGTCGGGAACCAGGCCCTCGAGAGCCTTTACCTTCTTGCCTTCGCCGGCTCTGAGGACGCGATCGAGGATGCCCATGCAGGGGGTGATGCTATCGGGCGGGGGTCGCCGCGACCGCCCAGCAAACCGCCAATTCGGCCCCTTCCGCACGCAAAGCGCGCCGTGCCGCACGCAATGTCGCGCCGGTTGTCGTCACATCGTCGATGACGAGAATTCGTTGCTTCCGCGCCGCACGATGCGCCCGGAAAACCGGCCCCGCAAGACGGTCACGTCGGGACCGTCCGGTTTGCGCAGTGGAACCGCGGCGGCGCAGCAACGACGTGACCGGCACGTCGAGCTGTCGCGCAACACCGCGCGCGATCATCTCGGCTTGGTCGTAGCCGCGACGACGTCGGTGCGATGACGATGTCGGTGCCCACGTCACCACGTCGAAATCGACGCCATCCGCGCCGGCGATCGCATCCGACAGCAAAATGGCGAGCGCGACGGAGGTGCGTCGCGCATTGTGATACTTCAGGGCCACGATCATTTCGCGAACCTCGCCTTCGAACGTCGCGGCTGCACGTATTCGGTCGTCCCGCATGCACCCATGTGTGCGCAAACCCGCCCGCAATCGACACTGCGAACGACTACGGTCGGTTCGTGCACGACGCCACAACGCCCCGACCCCTGCGCGAACGGTTCCTCGAACGGTTCGTTCGCTGCGCGGCGGGCCTCTACTGCTTCGGTGCAGGCATCGCCTGTTTCGTGCACAGCGACCTCGGGGTGCCCCCGTGGGACGTCTTCCACACCGGCATCGCGAAGATCACCGATCTGCAGCTCGGCACGATCATCATCATCGTCGGACTGTTCCTTCTCGTTCTGTGGATCCCACTGCGCATCAGGCCGGGACTCGGAACAATCATGAACGCGGTGCAGATCGGTCTCGTCGAGAACTTCATGGAGGACGTGCTGCCGGATTCGCGCATGCTGGCCGCACGGGTCGCCTACCTCGCCGCAGGAATGTTGTTCATCGCCTTCGGCTCGGGTCTCTACATCGGTGCGGAATTGGGCTCGGGACCGCGCGACGGATTGATGATCGGCCTGAATGCCCGGTTCGGGATCAGTATTCGACTCGCACGCACGATCGTCGAGATCGTGGTGATGGTGACGGGTCTCGCCCTCGGCGGCTCGATCGGCCTCGGCACCTTCGTGTTCGCGTTCGGTATCGGCCCGATGGTGCAGGTGGCGATGGCCGCACTGCGCATGTCCCCGTCGCTCGCGGACGAGACGACGGGGGAAGCGCTCGAAACCTGACGTCTAGTACCGGTAGTGCTCGGGCTTGAACGGACCCTTCGGGTCGAGGCCGAGATAGTCGGCTTGTTCATCGGTGAGCTTGGTCATCTTCACACCGAGCGCGTCGAGGTGCGCCGCGGCAACCTTTTCGTCGAGGTGCTTCGGCAGGACGTAGACACCGGTCGGATACTTGCTCGTGTTGTTGAACAGCTCGATCTGCGCGATCACCTGGTTCGAGAACGAGCAGCTCATGACGAAGCTGGGGTGGCCGGTCGCGCAGCCCAGGTTCACCAGGCGTCCCTCGGCGAGAACGATGACGGCGTGGCCGTCGTCGAAGGTCCACAGGTCGGTGCCGGGCTTCAATTCGTCGCGCGTCGCGCCGCTGCGGGCAAGACCGAGCATGTCGATTTCGTTGTCGAAGTGGCCGATGTTGCAGACGATCGCGTTGTGCTTCATCTTCGCCATGTGATCGACGGTGACGATGGCCTCGTTGCCCGTGGCGGTGACGAAGATGTCGGCGATGCCGACGACCGACTCGAGCGTGTCGACCTGGTAGCCCTCCATCGCCGCCTGCAGCGCATTGATGGGGTCGATCTCGGTGACGATGACCCGGGCGCCCTGGCCGCGAAGGCTCTGGGCGCATCCCTTGCCGACGTCGCCGTAACCGCAGACGACCGCGAGTTTGCCCGCGATCATGATGTCGGTCGCGCGGTTGATGGCATCGATGAGCGAGTGGCGACAGCCGTAGAGGTTGTCGAACTTCGACTTCGTGACGCTGTCGTTCACGTTGATGGCCGGGAACAGCAGCTCGTTGCGCTCGGCCATCTTGTAGAGACGCTTCACTCCGGTGGTGGTCTCTTCGGTGACCCCCTTGATTCCCGCGGCCATCCGGGTCCACTTCTGCGGGTCGGTCTTCAGCGTGCGCTGCAAAAGGCCGAGCACGATGGCGAGTTCGGGGTTGCCGGCACTGCCCGGGTCGGGGACCTGCCCCGCACGCTCGTATTCGACACCCTTGTGCACGAGCAACGTGGCATCGCCGCCGTCGTCGAGGATCATGTTCGGGCCGTCACCGTCGGGCCACGTCATCATCTGCTCGGTGCACCACCAGTACTCCTCGAGCGTCTCACCCTTCCACGCGAAAACCGGAACGCCCTGCGGGTTGTCGACGGTGCCTTCCGGACCGACTACGACGGCGGCGGCAGCGTGGTCCTGGGTCGAGAAAATGTTGCAACTTGCCCAACGCACCTCGGCGCCGAGTTCGGCGAGGGTCTCGATGAGCACCGCGGTCTGGATGGTCATGTGAAGCGAACCGGAGATGCGACAACCCTTCAGCGGCTTCGACGCACCGAACTCCTTGCGCAACGAACGCAGGCCGGGCATTTCGTGTTCGGCAAGGTGGATTTCCTTGCGACCGAACGGGGCGAGATTGAGGTCGGCGACGCGATAGTCGGTTTTCGCGGACAGTGTGGACATGAGGGAACCTTTCAGAAGCGAAGGATCCGGGCTGGGGCCTACTGGCTCCGGTCTGTCAGCCCGACGGGAATGTGGGCACGAAAACGTGCCGAAGGAACCCTACTCCGCAGCGAAGGTGGGCGCGATGTTCTCCGCCGAGATGCGCGCCATCAGCCTCTGGTGCTCGGCGTCGCTCACCGTCGTGGCTTCGTCGACGAGCATCACGGGGATTCCGTCGCGCACGTCGTACGACCGCTTCAGACGGGGGTTGTAGAGCCGGTCTTCGTCGGCCACGAACCACAGCGGCCCCTTGTCGTCGGGACAGGCGAGGATCTCGAGAAGGCGCGGGTCAAGGACGCTGGTCATGGAGGTGACGCTACCCGTCGAACTCAGCCCGCGGTGATGAGCGCGAGCAGTTCGACCACGTGATCGTCGCACTCGGCGCGGGTTGGCGCCTCGAGATTGAGGCGCAGGAGAGGTTCGGTGTTTGAGGCCCGGAGGTTGAACCACCACGGACCGCAGTCGACGGTGAGTCCGTCGAGGCGGTCCTGCGGGCGGCCCGGGAACGCCGCGGCTACCCGCTCGATGACCGCGGCCGGGTTGTCGACCTGTGTGTTGATTTCACCACTCGCCGCGTAGCGGTCGAAGGGTTTGCGCACTTCCGACAGCGGTTGGCCGGCGCGCGAGAGTTCGGCGAGGACGAACATCGCCGCGATGAGTCCGCTGTCGGCGCGGTAGTTGTCGAGAAAGTAGTAGTGCGCGCTGTGCTCGCCACCGAACACCGCACCCGTTTCCGCCATCAACTGTTTGATGTAACTGTGGCCGACTTTCGACTTGACGGCCTTGCCACCGCCCTCGGCAATCACCTCTGCGACGGTGCGCGAACAGATGAGGTTGTGGATGATCGTCGCGCCGGGGTTGGTGCGAAGAATCGCCGCGGCAAGCAACGCGGTCGTGGTGCTGCCGGACAGCCCGGTTCCGCTTTCGTCGACGACGAACACGCGGTCGGCATCGCCGTCGAACGCGAGGCCGATGTCGAAGCCGCCAACGACGACACGCGCCTGCAGGTCTTTCTGGTTCGCAGGCTGAATGGGATCCGCGGGGTGGTTCGGGAACGTTCCATCGAGCTCGGGAAACATCACCTCGAGGGTCATCTGCGGGAGGCGTTCGAACACCGCCGGAACGACGAGACCGCCCATGCCGTTCGCAGTGTCGGCCACGACGCGAAGGGGTTTCAGTTCGGCTGCATTCACGAACCCGACGACGTGGTCGGCGAATGCGTCGAGAACGTTGCGCTGCGACAGTGTCCCGCGCGAGGCGACCGATGCCGAGGGCGAGGCGAGCTCGCGTTCGGCACGATCGCGAACCACGTTCAGGCCGGTGTCGGCGCCGACGGGCCGTGCACCCGACAGACAGAACTTGATGCCGTTGTACTGCGCCGGATTGTGCGATGCGGTGAACATGGCTCCAGGGGCGTCGAGGGAACCGGCCGCGAAGTAGAGCATGTCAGTGCTGGCGAGACCGAGGTCGATGACGTTCACTCCCCGCGACATGGCACCCTCGGCGAAGGCCGCGGCAAGTTCGACGCCCGAGGGACGCATGTCGCGCGCCACCAGGACGGTCGGCGCGGCGGCGAATTCGGCGAAAGCGACGCCGACCGCGCGTGCGATGTCGACGTTGAACTGTTCGGGCACCGTGCCCCGAACGTCGTAGGCCTTGAAGATCGCGTCGAGCTGCGCTGCGCGCGAACGCGTGTTGTCAGAACGGGGCATGGCCCTCACAGGCTATAAGGACCGCGTCTCCACCAATAGACAACGACCACGATTCCGATCAACGTCAACAAATACGCCACTTTGTCGATGGCGGTGGACGAATAGTGAAGCCTCACGTCGTTCGAGGTCGGAACGACGACCATCATGTTCGGCGCGGCGCGATACGGCCCGTCGGCGCCGTCGACCTTCCAGTTCGGGAAGTAACTGACGCGCACCAACACCGGAACACCGACCTTGTCGACCGTGAACGACACCGAATCTTGTCCGCGCTTGAAGTTCGAGACTTTCACCTCGGGAAGGTCGACGACCTCGATGTCCTGAACCGGAGTGACGATGTCGACATTGCGTGACGGATCACCGGGTTCACCCACGCGTCGGTCAAGGTCGACGGCGACATCGATGCGCTGCCAGGCGTCGGGTCCGTCGGCAACCGGTGTGGCCGCCCATTCTTCGCCGTGTTGGAACCAGCTCGAACCAAGTTCCAGCCACCGCTCGCGCTGATCGCCTTCGCGCTCGTTCACAACGACGGGCTGGCGCTTCATCGGCATCACCCAGTCGCTTGCTTCGACTTCGTATACGACCCAAGGTCCCGTCCGTGCGACTTCGAGCAGTGCCGGCTGTGTCGCAGCCGAATTGATTGCCTCGGTCGTGAACGCCATGTAGTAGCGCACGCCGAGTTCCTGCAGGTAGCGCACACCCTTCGACGCGTCGTTGTTGTCGTAGCGCAACTCGCGCACCGGGTTGCTGCTCTGCTTCGACAGAGCCGCCGCGGAGATGAAGTGGTACGGCGTGGTTCCCGCTGCCTCGAAGAAGAGTCCCTCTTGCGAACCGATGCACCCGTCGGTCCAGAAGGGCAACAACATGAGCGCCATCGTGGTGCCGTACTTGTTCAGGTCTCCGCTGTTTTCCCACAGTGCGCGACCGCAGCCATGGTTCGGGTCTTCGCCCAGTCGCTTCATCGCCTGAACGATGCCGTGGTACTCGCCGTACGAGCCCTTGCCTTCGTATCCCTCGAAGTTCCAGCGCGCCCAGCCGTCGACGAAGGATTTGTTGTCGGATTTCGCACGGAACGGGCCCCATGCGTACTGCGTGGTGCCGTCTGACTTCGTGAGAATCGAACCGCCGGGCAACTGCTGGAAGCGGAATCCGATGATGCACAAGACACCGACCGCCACGGTCCAAGCCATGACGTTGCGCAGCAGGTGATGCGACGTGACATAGGACGGATCGTTGCTCGTGGTTCCTCGTTCGGCGGAAACCAACCGCAGTCCGGCGGCCGCGATCGACCACAGACCGATCATCACGAGGAAGTACCGACAGAGGTAGAGGAACGGCAAGAGGCGCGGGTTCCACAGCAACCCGATGACGGGCAAGCTGTCGCGCGTGATGTAGACGCCGATGAACAGCAGCACCATCATCACGCCCAGCCACACACCGATGATCCGACGCCGCAGAACCGACGCGGCGAAACCCACCAGAGCGAGCGTCATGATGACGATGTCCCAGAACGCCGTCAGCGGAAAGTACATGTCCCAGAACGAGTCGGCTGCACCGCTCGGCCGCGGTTCGTACTTCATGTCGGTCATGAAGGCATGCGACGTGAGGAAGGGGAACACCCAGAACGCGGCCAGCAACACGGCCGCACCGATTGTCATGATGCCGAAGAGAAGCCTGCGGCGCCCGGCATGCAGAAGCACCATGACCGCGGCGCCGCCGAACACGAAGATGAGGACGATGCCGTGGCACAGCGCCGACAGCGCGATGAGGATGGCCGCCGTCGTTCTGTGCTTTCCCGTGTCGAGACCGCGCGCCAGGAAGCCGAGACCGAGCACACCGAACGCGAGCGAGATGGAGAACGAGAACTCCCCCGCCATCGTGCTCGCGATGTTTCCGCCGTAGATCGTGAAGCTCTCGTCGTACAGGAAAACCGCCGCGGCGACGGCGAAGAGTTCGGGAATTGGATAGACGAACCTCGCCAGTCGCCCGAAGGCCCACGCACACAACGGAAGCGCGACGATGCCGATGACCGCCACGATCTTGAACGCGATTCCGTAGGGCAAGACGACGTCGAGCAACACGATGAAGATCGCCGGAACCACCATGTAGAAGCGGTAGATGGGAAAACCGGAATACCAGTCCATCGTCCAGCCACTCAGCCGAAAATTCGAGAGCAGATTGTCGCGAAGGAATGCCGGGCCCCACACGTGGGCACCCATGTCACCACCAGTGGGCGTGTTGTTGCGGAAGATGAGGCTCGGGTGGAGGGTCGCGAGGAGGAAGAGCATCGCCCCACCGACGATGACGATCGTCGAGAAGAGCTGCAGTGAAGGAAACGTGCGGGCGGGACGGGGTGTCGGATCGGTGGTCTCGCCGCCACCGTTGTGCGTGGAACCGCCCGGTATTCCGGCGGCGGGCGTCACGTCAGCGGCTGCGTCCATACGGAATCAGTTTGGCAGGCATCAGCTACCCGCGACGAGCAAGAGGCCCGTTGCGTTGAAGGCCATGTGTGCCGCGATCGCCATCCCCAGTCGACCGGTGCCCTGGAAACACAGTCCGAGCACGATTGCAAATGCGAACAATCCGGGGAACTCGACGGGTGTGAAGTGAATCAGCGTGAACCACACCGCCGCAGCGACGAGTGCAACACCGTCACTGAATCGCCCCCGGAGCGACCCGTGGATGAATCCGCGGTACACAAGTTCCTCGACAATCGGTGCACCCACCACGACGACGAGAACGAGAACGATGATCCATGCACCGTCGGCACGGTCGAAGAGACCTCGCGCTCTGTCCTCGACTTTGTCGACGTCAAATGTTCCCGGGAACCATTCGCGCAACGGCAGATACACCAGGTTCACCAACACCAACTGGGACGCGATTCCGATCGGAACTCCGGCCAGGTCGATGGGCTTGAACGAAACGGCGTAGTCGCGCGCGAAGTTTCCCGTGCCGAGACGCGTCGACAACGTGACGAGGACCATGATCAAAGGGACCCACAGCGACAATGCGACGAGGCCGATGACCCAGATCGGCTCTTCGTCGGACGCGGCACCGGAGGCGCCGAAAATCACCGCCGCGAAGACGTTTGCAACGACGAATGCACCGGCCCAGCCGAGAAAGAGAACGGGAACGGGATACCGGGCTTCCGGTCCGCGGGAGGTGGATGATGGCTGCACGTTGGCCGAACCGGACGGCCGCGTCAGCCTGCGAGACGGTGTCCGAAGAGTCCGTCGCCCGTGTCGGTGAAGACGAGCTGCAGCGGCTGGT
Organism: Acidobacteriota bacterium; assembly: GCA_018970175.1. Lineage (GTDB taxonomy): Bacteria > Actinomycetota > Acidimicrobiia > Acidimicrobiales > Ilumatobacteraceae > F1-20-MAGs119. The sequence continues at coordinate 15,132 of JAGWWV010000021.1, read as the reverse complement.
GCCGACGGTCTTCGAGTCGCCATCCGGAGGGCACGGTGAGACGTTCGCCATGGCGCTCGCACAGGTCGTACGCATGCGGATCGCGCTCACGCACGAGGTTGTCGAGCCACGCAACGGAACGGCTGTACTGGTACGTGAGGGTCATCGTTGCCGATGCTGTGCAACCGGTGCGCGAACAGTGACGGGACATGTGAAAAACCGTACTGGAGCACGATTCACGTTTAGTGGATTGCCCCTTTAGCATGAGTTCATGAGCGCCCTCCCTCCACCGCCTCCGCCGCCTGCGCCCGGGTCGAAGCCGTCGGGACAGAAGCAGTCGAACAAGCCGTCATGGGGTCGATTCCCGTCGCGTGGCCAACACGGTTCGCGCAAAGGTGCCGATTCGGGACAACAGCGTGACGGGCAAAAGCCCCAGGGGCGCGCACCGCTCCCCCGCTGGGCGGTCTGGGTGATCGCCGCGTTCGCGGTCTTGCTGCTCATCGGCCCTCGGCTGTGGCCCACCACCAACGCCGACAAGCTCACCTACACCGAATTCCTCACGCTCGTGCGCGAGGGCAAGGTCGAGAAGGTCTCCATCAACAACGCCACCAACCAGATCAGTGGTGAACTCACCAGTGGACGGAGTTTCGCAACGACGGGCGCACCGCTCCTCAGCGATGCCGACGAAGAACTGCTGAAGTCGAGGGGCGTCGATTACAACTACAACACCCCGCAGCCGAACTGGTTCACGAGCCTCGTCCCCATCCTCTTGCCGTTCCTCCTCATCGTGGGCTTCTTCGTGTGGATGCAGCGGCGCGCCATGGGTCAGGCCGGCAACATCATGTCGATCGGTCGCAGCAGGGCGAAGACATACAACGCCGACAAGCCTTCGACCACGTTCGCCGATGTCGCCGGCTACGACGGCGTCAAGATGGAAATCAAGGAGGTCGTCGACTTCCTGCGCATGCCCGAACAGTTCAAAGAGATCGGTGCACGCGTTCCGAAGGGCATTCTTCTCGTCGGCCCTCCCGGAACCGGCAAGACCCTCTTTGCCCGCGCGGTCGCCGGCGAGGCGGGCGTCGGCTTCCTGTCGGTCACTGGTTCCGACTTCATGGAGATGTTCGTCGGCGTCGGCGCCAGCCGCGTTCGCGACCTCTTCCAGACGGCCCGCAAGATGGGCCGCGCCATCATCTTCATCGACGAAATCGACTCGATTGGCCGCAAGCGCGGAGCCGGCCTCGGTGGCGGTCACGACGAACGTGAACAAACCCTCAACCAGATGCTGGCCGAGATGGACGGCTTCGAAACGAGTGAGGGCATCGTCATCATGGCGGCGACGAACCGCCCCGACATCCTCGACCCCGCTCTCCTGCGCCCGGGTCGCTTCGACCGTCAGATCGTCGTTCCACTTCCCGAATACGAAGAGCGTCTCGCGATCCTGAAGGTGCACTCGAAGGACAAGCGCATGGGTGCCGACGTCGACCTCGACACGATGGCCCGTGCGACGCCGGGCATGAGCGGTGCCGACCTTGCCAACCTCGTCAACGAAGCGGCGCTCTTTGCGGTGCGTCGCGGGTCGAAACAAGTCGAGCGCATCGACTTCGAAAACGCCCGCGACCGCGTCGTGATGGGTGCACGTCGTGAAAGCCTCGTGTTGTCGGCCGAGGAAAAGCGCGCCACGGCCTACCACGAAGGCGGCCACGCGGTCCTTGCCACGGTGTTGCCCCACAGCGATCCGCTGCACAAGGTGACGATCCTCCCTCGCGGCATGGCGCTCGGCGTCACGTGGACACTTCCCGAAGAGCGCCACACGTACTCGAAAGAGTTCTTCGAAGACGTCATCTGCAAGGCCATGGGTGGTCGCGTCGCCGAAATGATCGTGTTCGGTCACCTGAACAGCGGCGCCGCGAACGACCTCGAGCAGGCGACATCGATCGCCCGCCGAATGGTACGCGAATGGGGCATGAGCCAGGCCGTCGGCCCGATGGCGTGGAGCACGCAACAGCAGGTGTTCCTCGGCGAAGACCTCATGACCAACGGCCGCGAATACAGCGACGACACCGCCAAAATGATTGACGGCGAGATCGCGCGCATTCTGCGCGAACAAGAAGTCCGCGCGCGCGACATTCTGCAGAAGCACCGTCGCGGCCTCGACCTCGTCGCATCAAAACTGCTCGAAGAGGAGACAATCGACGGTCAGGCCGTCGTGCGCCTCGTTCAGCAGGGACTCGCCGAATCCCCGGCCGTCTCCCCCAACACCACCGACTCGACTCAGTCGTCGTGACCGTGACACGTCGCATCGGGGCGTGACCCCGGATCGCGACACTCGGCGACGGCCGCCCACAGATCGGTCGCCGTCACCGGGCCCATGAACGTCGCACGCACGACTCCGTCGCGGTCGGCAATCAGCACGGCCGGCACTGCATCCACGTCGTAACGCTTGTGGATGTCGCGCGCAACCGAGTACTCGACGTCGTGGACAACCACGTCACGCGACGACAACGCGCGCGCCTTGCCGACGACATCGGCGCACGTGTGACACGTCGCCGACGAGAACACCGCAACGAGCCACGGCTTGTCCGGTTCGTCGAAGTCGGCCCGGTCGATTTGCGTGGGCAGTTGCATGCGCGGTTGGGTCGGCGCCTGCGATCGCCTGCGACGGCCGACGAATGCCGCGAGCGCGGCACACACGACGACTGCAGCGGCAATCAGGACGTTGCTCATTGCCCCACCGCCACAGGATTGATCATCGGAACGGGCAACGCAGGAACGATGTCGCGACCGCCGACGCCGGTCGCGCGCGGAACGAACCGCACGACGAGAACGGGCTGAGTGGCGGTCACCTCGAACTGCGGCAGGTCGATACCGGCCGGCAGCGACACGTAAACGGGGCGACCCGCGGGCAGCGCCACCTGTTCCAGACCCGCGACGGGGAGTCGGCCGGCGGGGCCGATGCTGGCGACGGCGGCGGACGCATCGACCCCGGTGGGGTTGAAGACGAGGATCGCTCGTGCGGTGCCGCCGGCGAGGCCGATCGCCGAACGCCACTTCGACGACGCCATCGCGGACGGCAGGGCCAAGTCGACCGACGTCGCCGCGTTGTCCTTCAGTTGACGCGTCACGACGTGTTCGACAACGACGGGGTCGCCCTCGAGAACCGACAGCGACACGACGAATTCCGACTCGGGCAGTCCCGCAACGTTTGCCATCGACACGCTGACCACGCGGTGCGATGGCACCACGAGCGACAGAGGTGCCGCAGTCACCGCGTCGGACCCCGAGAACAGCACCGACACGAGTGAGTCACGCCCACCCGGGTTGAAGACATCGATCTGTTCGGCCGGCTTGCCCGCATAGTTGCCCGTCACGACCCACCAGTCGTTGTGGGCGGCGGAGGAACCCAGCTTGAGGGTGTAGCCGAGTCGCCCGGTGCCGAGGTAGTGCTGAGCGCGCGCCGCGACGAACGTGCCGCTTTGCGCACGCAGTTCGACACCGACGAGTTCCTCGCCGCGAGCACCCTGGTTGGCGATTTCGATCACACTGAGGGACTGTGGCGGCAACACGAAACCCTGCAGCGCGGAGGGCGCACGCTCACCGTCCTTCGTGACGAAGCGGACGTTGACAACGGTTGCGTCGACGAGAGGGTTCGTGAGCACCAGGTCTTGCTTGCTGTCGCTCGCCGTGAATCCGTCGGCGAAGTACCACCCGTCCGAGGGTGCGTTGGCGCAGGGCTGGTACGACTCACCTGCCGGAAAGTCGGCGCGCTGTTCGACAACGGCGCCACCGCCGCCGTTGACCCCGGTCAGTTCGACGAGGGCGCTGGCGTAGCGACCGTCGACTCCGGCGTCGAGGTCGACAACCACGCGGTCGCGCGGCGCCACCGAGATCGCGGTCACCAGCGGAGTCGCACCATCGACGTAGCGGGTGACGAGGCCAGTGAGTTCGGCATCGGTCGGGTTGGCGACGATTGCCTCGCCGCCGTAGTCCCCACCTTCGTAACCCTTGCCGCCCAGCGGAACGCCGGGGCAGTACCACGCACTCGACGTTGCCGGAGCATCGCTCGACACGGGCGGCAGCGCACCAAGAACGACGGGCACCGCGGAATCGGTTTGCACGTCATCGACGCGACCCTCGCGGTCGGCAACGACGATGCCTGCACCGACGACGAGCACCAAGAGCACGGCCGGAATGCGTCTCGTGCGGGTCATCGCTGCTCCCCCGCGGGTTGCGTCGCAAAACTCAGGGATCGATCGTCACCCGAGACTCGTACGGTGCTCGACCGACGACGGCGAAGCTTTCGGGCAAACGCGACGAACAAGGCAAAACACCACAGCACGAACTGACCGACGACGAACGCCACCTGCAGGAGGGGACGGTCGTAGCGCAACGTGGCACGGCTGCCGGGTGGCACCGAATCGGGAACGTCGAAACCCGTGGTTGCACCAAATGCGGGCCGCGATGCCAAACGACGACCGTCGACCGACAGCGTCCAGCGCGGCGACGGCGGTACGGCAACGGTGACGACACCGGGACCAACTTCGAGACGCTGGGTGGCTCGGCCGGGAACGAAACCGCTCTTTGCCGGTGTCGCTCCACGCAGGTCGGACAACACGAGCTCGTCCATGCCGGCCGTGGTGCTGGCGGCCGCACCCGTGGAACTCAACTGCGCGACAGTCGGTACCCACGCGGTGTTTTCGTAGATGAGCAGATCGGCCGACTCGTACTGGCGACGAAGGTCGAGTTGGACGCGCAATGCATCGACGAGCCCGGCCGGTTCCGGCTTCGGCGATTCTCTCGTGCTGCGAGCGCCGTCGATCCGAGGGACGACGACGTAGCGAACACCGAGCGGTGCAACGAGACGCCCGACACGTGGCGTGTCACCTGCAACCAGGTGGACGATCGCGTTTTCGAGAGTGCGAACGGTCGACGTTTCCTTCGGTGACCACTGCGTGAAGAGCGTCGCGATGCCGTCGTCGGTGACCGCATAGGCGAGGCGCACTCCCCCGCCGCCGAGGTCGAGAGTTCGCGGTGCCGCGGGAAGAAGGTCGGGATGACCGAGATACAAGATGCGGTAGTCACCCTCGTCGGGGTTCTTCGACAGCTGCAGCAGCAGCGTGTCGATCGACGACCGGGGTTGATTCCATCGACCATCGGCCGCGTTCACCGCGAGAGGAAGCGCGGGAACCAACACGGCGACGGCCGCAAGCAGCGCAAGAGGCTGACGCCACCCGAAACGTTGGCCCTTCACGTCGTTTTCGACCGCGTCGAAAAGGGCCACGACACCGAGAGCAAGACCTGCGGCAGCAAACGTGAGGAGAACCCCTGGTTCGGGCAATTGGAAACCGAAGAGACGCGAGTCAGACGCCAACGCAAGGAACACGAACACGGCGACGAGTACTGCGCCGCGCACGGCCCACACGAACCGCTCGGCTCGCGCCACGACAACTCCGACGGCGACGATGCCGTAGAGGACGAGCACCGCGGGAGCAAACGTCGTGCGGCCCGAGTCGAACGCGAGGATGCGGAGGATGCCCTCGCCGCGGCCGACACCGGTATCGGCCCCAACGACGAGCGACCACCAGTCGGACGTGACGTAGTGGCCGATCCACGGAAAGTTGAGCACGACCGCGGCGACGAGGGCGGCTGCCACGACGCCCGACAGTCCGCGCAGCGAACGGACTCCCGTCGCGAGACCCGTGACCAACATGTAGGCGACGGCTGCCGTCCCGACCACGAGAACGAAAGAGGGCTCGAATGCCGCGACGGCAGCGACCAAGAGCCCCAGCCGCAGCGCGCGTCGCAGCACGTCGGCTGCGGTTGCCGTGAGGACGTCGTTCGCGCGGCTGAACGCGAGCAACACCCAGGGAGCCGCCGCGTAACACGCAAGAACGCTCCACCGACCCGTGGCGATCGCCTCGTACGGCAGGGGCACCATCGCGTAGGCGAGCGTGCCCGCCGCACGTGCCCGTGCCGATGTCGTGACGTCGCGTGCGAACCACCACATGCCGAGCACGCCGACGACACCGAGGCCGACGACGGCGACAGTGCGCACGAGTGCCGGATTCCCGAACGAGAAGAACGTGGCGACGCCGACGAGGGCGGTGCCGGTTGGGGCAGGTGTCGCCGAGCCGAATCCACCGGGCCACCAACCAAGGCGGTACGCGGCACCGAGCGAACGCCACGTTTCGGTGAACGGCACGAACTGGCCGACGAACGTGACGCCGTCGGTGATCAACCGACGCGAACCAACCACGAAAACGACGCCGAGAAACGCAAAGACCCCGAGAGTGGTGCGCGCGCGACGTTCTCGTTCGGCCGCGGCGATTCTGTTTTCGAGCCGTCGCGCGTCGGTTCGCGCACGACGAGCGCGCAGGAACGACACCACCCGCGCGCTGCCTTGAACCTGAAGATCGTGGACTTCGGCATCCGAGACGACGCGCAGCGCCTGAACGCGCGTCCGACGACGGCGCAACGACCCCACTCGCACAACGGTTCCGCCAACGGTGGCCAGGGCCGTGATGGCGCGTCGCGACCGCCCGGAGAAGACCCCGATGAAGCCTTCGATGACCGAAAGCCCGACGAGAAGCGCGAGCACCGGAAGGAACCGTGATCCGGACGTCGCCGCGAGCACCGTTTGGACCCTGTGGCGTTCACGACGTTCGTCGAGGTCGATGTCGGGATTGCGCTCGGAGAACTTCTCGCGGTGTCGCGCGACGGCCGACGGCACAACCATCACACGACCGCCGGTGAGATGCACACGCCAGCAGAGGTCCAGCTCTTCTCCACCAAAGTCGATCTCGGGTGCGAATCCACCGGCACGACGAAAGACGTCGGCCCGCACCAACATGCACGCGCTCGGGACACAGAACACGTCACCGACGGCATCGTGTTGTTCTTGGTCGCGTTCACCCGGCAGCACGATCGGGTCGACTTCGCCCGTGCGGTCGACACCCATGCCCACGTGTTGCAGAACCTCCGGTTCATCCCAGTCGACCAACTTCGGGCCGACGAGCGCCGCATTAGATCGGAACATCTCGGCGACCATCGACGAGACCGCATTCGGAGCGAGGGCAACGTCGTCGTGGAGAAAGAGAAAGAGGCCCTTGTCGCCGTCGACCATGCGGGCAAGTTCGTTCTGGGTCGGTCCGTAACCGGGGTTGCCCACGACGGAACGCACGATCGCGTTCGGCAGCCGCTCGAGAATCTCCCGACCCACGGGACCGGAGGACCCCGTGGATCCCACCGGGTCGTTGGCCCGTCCCCCCACGAGGAAAAAGACGAAGCGCAGGTCGGGGTGATCTTGGGCGGCCAAAGCGTCGAGCACCTCGGCCAGTACCGGCTGGCTCGGGTTGGGGTGCTGCTCGGCGACGACGATGGCGCCGACCACGGGCACGGGGCCCGCCCCGAATTCAGGGCTGGAGGGGGTCTCGGGGGCGCTCTCCACGATGGGGCGAGGCTAGTTCGGGGGCACCGGAAACCGGCTCTGCTGCGCTATTGGGTGAGCAGGGCCCGCCGGCGTGACGAAATTCAACGCCCGAACCGCCCGGCAACTGCTTGCAATAGTTAGCGCGACTGGGTACGGTTGTGCGCATGGCAACTCCCTCCTTCAAACTCCCGAAGTTCGACAAGCTCCCCAACATTCAGCTTCCCGGCATCGACCTCACCAACTTCGACGTGAAGAAGAACGTCGAAACGGCCCGCGAGAACACCAAGCGTGCAGTCGAGCTGGCAACCAACCTCACGAAGGACGTCGCGTACGTCACCGTTGGCAGTGGCGTCCTTGCCTTCCAGCAGGTTCAGGTTCGCCGCCGCGAGCTGACCTCGGCCATCCAGGCACGTATCCCTTCGTCGTTCGGTGATGTCACCGCTGCGGGTGCCGCAGTCAGCGCGCGCGCGACGGCCGTTGCAAATTCCGCGAAGGAAGCAGCCGAAAAGGTCGTGGGCACCGCCACGAAGACCGTGACCGAAACCATCGACACGCTGCGCTCGAAAGTCACCGCCTCCGCCTGACGGACAACCGAACCCCCCGCCGCTCACGCGCCTCGCACTAGCCTGCGGGGCGCGTGAGCAGTGAATCTCCCAGCGGTGCCAAGCGCATCGACACCATCAAGGCCGCAGTCCCCGAAGGGACCGTTCCGGTCGGTGTGGGACTCCTCGTCGCAGGCATCTCCAGTTACGCGTTTTTCAAGGTGGGCCAACAGGCCCTCGGCAAGGAAGGCTTCAAGCCGATCGTCGCGCTGTGGTTCGCGACCTTTGCACTCGCCCCCGGTTTCTTCATGCCGATCGAACAAGAGGTCGGTCGCGCACTTGCCCACCGTCGCGAACTGGGCCAGGGCGGTTTGCCCGTCATCCGCAAGGTCGCGCCCCTCGCGGTTGCCTTCGCAGCGCTCGTCAGCGTCATCGTGCTCATCGGCAGCCCGTGGATCACGCGCGACTTCTTCGAAAAGAACTGGGTCGTCACCGCGGCGTTGCTCGTCGCGTTCCTCGCCTACGCACCCACGCACCTGGCGCGCGGGATTTGTTCGGGGTCGGGCCGGTTCGTCGACTACGGCATCGTCATGGGCTTCGACGGGGCCACTCGCATCGTCGGCTGCGTCGTGCTGTGGCTCGTCGGTGTCGAGGTCGTCGGCGCCTACGCCATGGTGGTTGCGGCGGCGCCACTGCTCGGCGTCGCCATCGTCGCATCGCGTGGCGCGCTGCGCACCGACGACGGGCCCCCTGCGTCGTGGGCCGAAATCACGCCGAACCTCGGATGGTTGCTCGGCGGTTCGGTGCTTGCTGCAGCGCTGGTGAACGCCGCACCAATCGGCGTCGATGTTCTGGCAAGTTCGGCACAGGCCGAGGCGGTGACGCAGTTCGGCAACGGTGTCATTCTCGCCCGCGTGCCGTTGTTTCTCTTCCAGGCGATTCAGGCCGCACTTCTCCCCCGTCTCGCACGGCTGGCGGCACACGGTGATCTCTTCGAATTCCGCATCGCGTTCCGCCGCCTCGTCGTGGCAGTCATCGGCATCGGTGTTCTCGGCGTCGCGGGCTCTGCAATCGTCGGGCCGAAGATTCTCGAGGTCGTCTACGAAGGTGGCCTCGACCGTCGAACCCTCACGTTGCTGGCCCTCGGCAGCGCGCTCTACATGCTCGCCCTCGGCACGTCACAAGCCGTCATCGCGTTGCACGGTCACAAGTGGGTGGCGCTCGGATGGGCCGTTGCCATGGTGACGTTCGTCGTCGTCACCTGGTTGGCAAGCGACGACCTCTTCCTGCGTGTCGAGTCGGCAGCGGTTGCGTCGTCGGCGGCCGCGCTGGTGGTGTTCGGCATCGCACTGCGGGCACGCATGGCGAGCGGCGATTGCCCCGACACGGGGTCGCTGATCGAAGCGTTGACCGAGCGCCCCCTCGAGGGCTGAAACGCGCTACTTGCCGAGCTTGGCCGACTCGACCGCGAGGTCGTGACGCACCATCATCTGAACCAGACCGGGAAAGTCGACCTCGGGTGTCCAACCGAGCTTGGTCTTGGCCTTTGTCGCGTCGCCGATCAACAAGTCGACTTCGGCGGGCCGGAAGAACCGCGGGTCTTGCTTCACGTACGGACGCCAGTCGGTGATGCCGACTTCGGCGAACGCCAACTGCAGGAATTCCTCGATGGAGTGCGTTTCGCCGGTGGCGACGACGTAGTCGTCGGGCTCGGGCTGCTGCAACATCAACCACATCGCCTTCACGTAGTCACCCGCGTAACCCCAGTCGCGCTTGGCGTCGAGGTTGCCAAGCGAGATGTCCTTTTGGACACCCAGCTTGATGCGGGCGACTGCATTCGAGATTTTTCGCGTGACGAACTCGAGGCCGCGACGCGGGCCTTCGTGGTTGAAGAGAATTCCCGAGCACGCATAGAGGCCGTAGCTCTCGCGGTAGTTCACCGTGATGTCGTGGCCGAACACCTTGGCGCAGCCGTACGGCGAGCGGGGGTGGAACGGCGTCAACTCACTCTGGGGAACCTCGCGCACCTTGCCGAACATCTCGGACGACGACGCTTGGTAGAAACGGATCGGGTTGTTCTGCTGGCCGCCCACCATGCGGATCGCCTCGAGCATGCGCAACACGCCGAGGCCGGTGGTGTTGGCCGTCAACTCGGCCTGCGTCCACGAGAAGTGCACGAACGAAATTGCACCGAGGTTGTACACCTCGGTGGGTTGTGCGGCCTCGAGGCACGACACCAGACTCGGCAGGTCGGTGAGGTCGCCCGACAGCACCTGGACGAAGGGGAACTCTTCGCGGATCTGCTGTCCACGCGGGTTGTTCTGGCCCTTCACCACGCCGAACACCTCGTATCCCTTGCCGTGGAGGAATTCAGCCAAATGTTGGCCGTCCTGGCCGGTGATGCCGGTGATGAGTGCGCGTGCCATACGGCTGCCGACTCTAACAGTGCCGCCCGTACGATCGGGGGCGTGCGCGGCGGGTACGGCGAATGATCACGGTGGTCTCCGGGGGTGTTGGTGCCGCACGGTTGTTGCGTGGAGCGGCTCTCGTCGTTCAACACGACGAATTGATGACGATCGTGAACACGGGCGACGACACCGTGATGCACGGTCTTGCGATTTCTCCCGATCTCGACACCGTCACCTACACCGTCTCCGGTGCCATCGACGCGGAACGGGGTTGGGGTCTTGCCGACGAGGCGTGGACGACGATGCAGGCGCTCGAAAGATTCGCCGACGTGCGACCGGTGTCGTCGCGCGCCGGCGAAAACTGGTTCGGTCTCGGCAACCGGGACCTCGCGACGCATTTCTACCGCACGACGCGGCTCGCCGAGGGCGCCACCCTCGCGGATGTGACGACCGAAATCGTTCGCGCCTTCGGCATCGACTTTCGTGTCATTCCGATGTCGAACGAACGCGTCTCGACGATCGTCACTTTGACCGACGGGTCCGAGATTTCGTTCCAGGAATACTTCGTGAAGCTGCGCCACGACGTGCCCGTTCGCGACGTCATCTTCGACGGGGCCGACCGCGCACGACCGCTCGGCCTTGACGAACTGCGCACGTCGCGAGCCGTCGTCATCGCACCATCGAACCCCATCGTCTCGATCGGTCCGATGCGCGCCCTGCGCGACTTCGATGCGACTCTCGCCGCACGGCGCGACACCGTTGTCGCGGTGTCGCCCATCGTTGCCGGCGCGGCACTGAAGGGTCCCGCCGACCGCATGCTCGTCGAACTCGGCCACGAGGCGAGCGTCGTCGGAGTCGCACGCCTGTACGCACCGATCGCCGGCACCTTGGTGATCGACACTGCCGATGCGGCCCTCGCCCCGCAGGTCGAGGCAGCCGGCATGCGCTGCGTCGTCGCCAACACCGTGATGAAAACACCCGCGATCGCCGCCGAACTCACGCGCACCTGTCTCGCCGCCGTGGGTCTCGAGCGGTACGGCGTGACACGATGAGGGGATCATGAACAGATTGACGGCATGGGGTGTCGAGGGAATCGGCGAGATCGTTCCCGGAATGCAGTTGGGCGACGTCATCGTCGACGCGTGTCGCACCGAACCGAACGGTCCGTTGCTCGACCACGACGTCCTCGTCGTGACCCAGAAGATCGTCTCGAAGGCCGAGGGTCGGTTGGTCGAGATCGACCCCGACGACCCGTTGTCGCACAAGGCGCTCGTCGAACAAGAAGCCGTGCGCATCGTGCGCCGGCGGGGCGACCTCATCATCACGGAAACCACGCACGGCTTCGTGTGCGCGAACAGTGGAATCGACCTGTCGAACGTGCAACGTGGACAGGCGGCCCTTCTCCCGCTCGACAGCGACAGGTCAGCCCGCCGAATCCGCGACATCGTGAAGGCACAGCTCGGTGTGAGCGTCGGCGTCATCGTCAGCGACACCTTCGGACGCCCGTGGCGCAAGGGTCTCACCGATGTCGCCATCGGTGTGGCCGGCATCGCGGGGGTTCTCGACCTGCGCGGCACACCCGATGCGCTCGGACGCACGATGCAGGTCACCGAGGTCGCCATTGCCGATGAACTTGCGAGTGCGGCCGAACTGGTGATGGGCAAGTCGAACGGCGTGCCCGTCGGTGTCGTGCGTGGTGCGGATCCATCGTGGTTCCGCGAGGCGAGCATGGACGAGATCGTTCGTCCCGCCTCGGAAGACCTGTTCCGGTAGCGCCGTCGCAGCGGTCAATTGCCGCCGAGCAGCGCCGCGAGCCCGTCGGCGAGGTCGGTGAACGGTGCCCACGCGAGGTGAATGCGTGCCCGCACGGGAGAAATGGCGAAGCGGGTGATGTCACCGGGGCGCGCCTTCACCACGGTCGGACGCAGCCCGGTCGCGCCGCCCATCGCCTTCCACAGACCCGTGATCGTCGTTTGCACCCCCGTGCCGATGTTGATGAGCAGACCGTCACCTTTCGTCGCGGCGCGCACGTAGGCATCGACGACGTCTTCGACGTAGATGAAGTCACGGGTTTGCCGGCCCGACCCGTACATCTCGGGGGCCTCGCCCGCGGCAAGCGCGGCGGCGAACGATGCGACAACTCCGTCTTCGGTGCGTTGGCGCGGTCCGTACACGTTCGACACAGCAAGCGCGGTGTATTCGACCGCGTGCACTTCGCGGTAGACGGAGAGAAGATCGAGGATCGCGCGCGCGATGACGTTCGGTACGTTCACCGCATCGGCGAACTTGCCCTCCTTCGCCGGAATGTCGCGCACGGCGACTTCGCCGTACAACAACGTCGCCGGCAGACCGACGACAACCTTCGCCGCTCCGTACAGGCGGGCGGCTTCGAGCGCGGCAACAACCTGCGCGGCCGAACCGACCGAGGAGATGGCGTGCGCCGACGCGGGCGACAGCGCGGTCATCTGGAAGATCACGTCGGGCCGACGCAATGAGACGAGATCAAGGAACTCGGGCGCGGTGACGTCGACGTTGTGGATCTTCAGCTCTCCACCCGCGGATCGTGCGGCTGCAAGGTTGGCAAACGATCCGGTGCTGAGATCATCGACCACTTCGACGGCGTGACCGTCGGCGAGCAGGCGGTCGACGAGATGCGAGCCGATGAAACCCGCGCCGCCGCAGACGAGCGCGCGCACTAGGAACCTTCGGGCGCGGGGATCTTTGCCCCCGAGATGCGTGCACCGTCGTCGATAACACCATCTTCGCCCACCACGACGCTGCTCGCGACCACCCCGGCCCCGATGCGTCCCATGACCAGGCTGTGGTCGACCGATGCGTCGGCACCTACCGAGGCGCCGGAAAAGACGACCGACGCCGTGATTCGCGCACCCGCACCGATGGTTGCACCCGCGCCAACGACGCTGCGTTCAACGACACAACCGGTACCGACCCGCGCCGTCGGGTGGACCACGGAACCACCTGCCGCGTCGACGGTCGCGAGATTCGCCGACAGGAACGTTTCGGGGCGACCCGTGTCGACCCACGCGTCGTCGGTGGCCACCGCATAGAGCGACGCCGATTCGACCATTGCCGGAAAGACGACGCGCTCGATCGAAACCTTTGCACCGACCGGCACCCGGTCGATGACCGACGGCTCGAGAACGTACGTACCCGCGTTGACGTTGCGACTGATCGACTCGCCCGGGGCGGGCTTTTCGACGAAGCGAAGAACGCGACCCGATGCGTCGGTTTCGACGACCCCGAACTGCGACGGATCATCAACCGGAACGAGGTGCAATGTCCCCTCGGCACCCGATGCGCGGTGGAACTCGACGACGCGCGACACGTCGAGGCTGGTGAGAATGTCGCCGTTCGCCACGATGAACGTAGATGAGATGCCCGCGTGCCGAGCCGCAAACGCGATCGCCCCCGCGGTGTCGAGCGGTTCGGGTTCGACTGCGTAGTCCAGCGCGACTCCCCCACAGCGGCCGTCGGGAAACGCGGCGATGAACGGCTCGGGCTTGAAACCGAGGGCAAGAACGGCGCGTGTGACTCCGGCCCGTTCGAGGCTCGCGATGATGCGCTCGACGATGGGCACGTTGCCGACGGGCAGAAGCGGCTTGGGCACGCTGAGGGTCAACGGCCGGAGACGCGTCCCAAAGCCGCCAACGAGGATGACGGCGTCCACGCCGGTACTAGCCCTCGCTTGTGGTGGTGACGACGGTCGTCGTCGTTTCGCCGGCGACGGTTGTCGTTGATGCGCCGGCAACCGTGGTCGTTGTTTCACCCGGCACCGTCGTGGCTCCGGCAACGGTCGTGGTGGGTGCACCGCCTGAGTCGGCGGCGCCGAGCTCGGGCAGGTTCGCCGCCGTGTCGGGCAACGGAACTTCGGTGTCATCGGCAACGAACGCGAGCACGATGACCATGCCGTCCTGCTTGATGCGGATGTTGTCGAAGTCGCCGATCAACATCTTCTTCGCATCGGGCTTGTCGTACTGGTCCCAGACGAACGCTTTCAGCGTGGCGTCCTTGCCGTTGCACTTCTCTTCGCCCTCTTCGTACTTTGCGCCGCCGTTTTGCTCGGCCGGGAACTGGATCTTCGAGTTCGAAACTTCGACGTCGTACACATCGAGGAAGACGCCGAACTTGGCGCGCTTGCCCGTGGCGAGACCCTGCGGGTGCCAGTGAATGACACCGTCGTCGTGGCTGTGGATGCCGTACTTGAAGTACTCCTCGTCGAGAGGTTCTTCCTTGTTGCCGACGAGGTTCGGCAGGTACTTGTCGCAGGCGTAGAAGCCGTACGACACGTGCCAGTGATCGTTCGTCGTGGGAGGTTCGGTCGCCGACGAGGTGCCCGAGCGGGCGTAGGCGACGAGCGCCAGACCAACGATGAGAATGACGACGATGATCGTCGGGAAGAGAGTTCCGCCTTGGAACCGGATCTTCTTCCCTTTGCCCTTGCTGGCCAGTCGGGCGACTCTCTTGGCCGACGATGCTTTACCCACGAGACTGCGAGGCTATCTGCTCGACGCTGGAATCGGCCGCTCCTGCGGACCGGTCACCGTTTGGCCAAGCGCTCGATGAGAGCAGCGTAGGACTCCCCCACGCGCGCGGGGGACGCGTGTTCGACCACCCACGTCCGGCCCCGAGCACCCATCGCCGCAAGTTCGGCGGGTGCGTCGAGAAGAGACCGCAATGCTGCGACGAGCGCGTCGGCGTCGTCGGGCGGCACGACCGCGCCACAGCGCGCGCTGCCGATCATTCGCGCCACTTCACT
>JAGWWV010000068.1 GCA_018970175.1 Acidobacteriota bacterium | reverse complement strand
AAGTTCCTGCACGGTCGCGTGTACCAGGCCTATGCGATGGTCGGCGATCTCGCTGGTGTCGTGTTCACCGCCGGCGTCGTCTGGGCGATTCTCCGTCGTTACGTGCAGCGTCCCTACCGCATTCGCATCAAGACCAAGCCTGAGCACGCGGCGATTCTCGGCGTTCTCCTTGGCATCGGAGTCACCGGTTTCGGCGCAGAAGCATTCCGCATCGCGCAGTCGTCGGCCGCGGGCGCGAACATGGACTTCGAGAAGTGGAGCTTCGTCGGCTACCCCCTCGCACAAATCTTCGACGGAGCGTCGGTCGGAACCCTCGAGAACTGGCACCAAATCTGGTGGGTGGCCCACGTACTCACGTTCGTGGCGTTCCTGTTGCTGCTGCCCATCACGATGCTGCGCCACATTTTCACCTCGCCGCTGAACATGTACCTGAAGGACCGCGACCGTCCGAAGGGCGCCATGAAGGCGATGCCGAACCTCACCGAAACCTCGCTCGAGTCGTTCGGGGCCGCCGTCGTCGAGGACTTCACCTGGAAGCAACTGCTCGACACCGACGCATGCACGATGTGTGGTCGGTGCACCAGCGTGTGCCCCGCGCACGCCACCGGCAAGCCCCTCGACCCGCGTGAAATCGTTCTGAAGACCGGCGAAGTGATGGCCGCCACCGCGGCCCATGCCGAAAACGGTCGCGTCTCGCCGCCCATCGGCACCGACAAAGAGATCACCATCGGCGCCAACTCGCTGTTCGAGCGCATCACCGCAGAAGAAGTGTGGGCCTGCACATCGTGCAAGGCCTGCGACGAGATCTGCCCCGTCAACATCGAGATCCTCGACAAGATCCTCGACATGCGCCGGTACCTGTCGCTCATGGAATCGAACTTCCCGGCCGAACTGGGCAATGCCTACCGCGCCATGGAAAACCAGGGCAACCCGTGGGGTATGAACCAAGGCGATCGCGCCGACTGGGCAAACGATCTCGAAGTCGACGTCGTCGACCCCGGCTCACCGCTCCAGACCGAGTACCTCTACTGGGTCGGTTGCGCCGGCAGCTTCGACGACAAGAACAAGAAGGTCACGCAGTCGATGGCCAAGCTGCTGAAGCGCGCCGGCATCGACGTGGCAATTCTCGGCCCCAGCGAAATGTGCACCGGCGACTCGGCCCGCCGCAGCGGCAACGAGTACCTGTTCCAGATGCTCGCCATGCCCAACGTCGAAATGCTGAACGGCATGGGCGTGAAGAAGATCATCACGCAGTGTCCGCACTGCTTCAACACGCTGAAGAACGAGTACCCGCAGCTCGGCGGCAACTACGAAGTGGTTCACCACAGCGAACTACTCGAGCAGTTGATTGCGAGCGGTCAGCTCGACATGAGCGGTGCCACGCTCGATGACCGCATCACCTATCACGACTCCTGCTATCTCGGTCGCCACAACGACGTCTACATGGCCCCGCGCAAGGTCGTCGGCAGCATCAAGGGCGTGCAGATCGTCGAGATGCCGCGCAACGGCACCAAGGGCATGTGCTGCGGCGCCGGTGGTGCCCGCATGTGGATGGAAGAGTCGATCGGGACCAAGGTGAACGACGAGCGTGCCCGCGAAGCCCTCAGCACAGGCGCGACCCGCGTCGCCACCGCTTGCCCGTTCTGCTACATCATGCTCGACGACGGCGTGAAGGCTGCCGGTGCCGAAGAGGACCAGGTCAAGGTTGCCGACATCGCGATCCACGTTCTCGACGCTCTCGAAAACGGCGAACGCAACGCCGGCGCGGATGCACCGCTGTCAGCACCGGTCGCGGGCGAGTAACGACTACTTCTTGAAGTTCTCGAAATAACGGCTCGGCGTCGGGCCGCGCTGGCCCTGATACTTCGAGCCGTGCGCACCCGAGCCATAGGGCTTTTCGGCGGGCGACGTCATTTGGATGAAGCTGATCTGGCCGATCTTCATGCCCGGATACAAAGTGATGGGCAAGTTGGCGAGGTTCGCCAACTCGAGTGTCACGTGACCGTCGAATCCTGCGTCGATGAAGCCGGCTGTCGAATGGATCACGAGACCGAGTCGACCGAGCGAACTCTTGCCTTCGACGCGCGCAACCAAGTTGGGCGGCACGCCCACACGCTCAAGGGTTGAGCCGAGTGCGAACTCACCCGGATGCAACATGAACGCTTCGCCATCAGCCACCTCGACGAGGTCCATGAGGCCCGTAAGGTCTTGTTTGACGTCGAGAACCGCTGCGCTGTGGTTACGAAACACGCGGAAAAGATTTGACAACTTCACGTCGATCGAGGACGGCTGCACACAGGCCGGGTCGAATGGCTCGATGATGATCGAGCCATTCTTGATCTCGGCCAGCAGGTCGCGGTCGGACAGAATCACGCCAAAACCATAGCCAAGCCACGCCGAACTCATTCAGTCCCGATAGCCCTGTGTGCCGTTTCACGGGAGTTCAGGATTCGCCGAAGGCCTTTCCCACGGCGACCATCGACTCCTCACAGAGACGCACCAAATCATCTGCGAGGGTCTCCTCCGACCACAACACGGGAAGGCCGCAGGACATGTCGAGAAAGCTGTCCGCGGTCACCATGTGGCCCCTGGTATTCGCAACGATGGTTTGTTCTTCGTCTCCGTATGCGCGTGCCGTTCGACCACCCAAGAAATTCCCATCGGCGTCGTGATCGACTTCGGCTCCGCAAAATGGACTGGGGTTACCCGACGGATCGACACAAACGGTCTTCGTGAATTCAAGGCCCACCGCACTGTCACCAATCGGGATTCGGTCAACAATCAATTGGAGTGGCATGCCTCCCGGCTCCGGGGTCGCGATGGTGAACGTGAAGTTGCGTCCGGTCCAGCCGTAGGTTCCCGCCGGGGGTGGGTTGTCCTTCCACGTTGCTCGAAGCGTGCCGCCCAGATCGAGATAGGAGCGTGCATTCTGATCCACGTCGAATTCATACTGGAGCAGCGGTTCGACTCCTGGCGGCAGGTTGTTCGGACCCGCAACGTTCGTCGTATCTGGCGTGTCGTGTTCGGGCAATCGTGCAACGATCGACTCGATCAGGGTTCGCATCTTGACGAGATCACAGGCGGATGTCGCAGTGACCCCTTGAGCACATGACGTTCCGACAATGAGCGGACGATCGGTGGGTATTGAATAGATGATCTCGGTCTTGGTTTCTTCATCTTCGAAGGTGGCAAGAACTTCAGTGCCGCCATCGGTCTCTTCGACTGACTTTCCGCCGCTCAACTCGATCGCCTCTGCTTGCGCCGCTTCTACCGCGTGTTCGCGGGTGTCAAAGTCGACAAGCGAGACAGAAGCTTCGACGGTCTCGTCTGCGGGATTGGTGTAGTCCCACCAACGAAGAATCTTGGCGATCGCCCCGGTGCGGTGTCGTCCGCCAAGGAATGCACCCTGGTCTTGCGAACCCGAGTGAACGAGCAGGCTCAGCGTGTTGACGTCGATCGCTTGGCCTCCGACGACTTCGTCGATTGCTCGGCTGCCATCGCCCACTGGGGACATCGCGCCGCCATAGAGCGCCGCGTAGAAGGCACTCGCAGTCGAATTTCCAAATGGGTGGTCGTAACCGCTGGTTTTTGTCGTGACCGATTCTTGACTAGAAGCCGAGGTTCCACCCGTTTCGGGTGGTCCGTCAGACCCACATCCGGACAACACCACTGCGGCCAACAACGTCGTCGCCAGCCGTGGTCGACGCACACTCTGTCGGTTGATCATCTGTCACCTGCGACTTTCCCGGATGGCCCGCACAGGGCCGCTTATCATCAGATAATACGGCGTTCTTTGTAGAGGGGGTCCGGATTCAGGTCCGCTGATACCCTGAAGAGCGCGAATTCGTTCGCCCTGCGGGTGTAGTTCAGTGGCAGAACATCAGCTTCCCAAGCTGAGAATGCGGGTTCGATTCCCGTCACCCGCTCCACATGGTCGATGACGACGTTCGAACCTCGCGTGGAATCGTCGTACCCGCCGCTGCAATGCGCTGGACCTTTTCCCGCTCGGGTGGTGCCGGTGGCCAAAACGTCAACAAGGTGTCCACAAAGGTGATGCTCGAGATCGACGTTGCCGAGCTCGTGGGGCCGCCTGCCGCGCTTGCCCGTGTGGTCGCCACGTTGAGTCCCGTGTTGCGGGTCTCGTCGCAGACTGCGCGTAGCCAGTTCCGCAACCGGGAACTTTGTCTCGAACGAATAGTGGAACGCATCGACGAAGCGGCTGCTCCCCCGGCACCACCGCGACGAAAGACGAAGCCGTCACGTGGCGCCATCGAACGTCGGCTGCAGTCGAAGAAACAGCGGAGCGAAACCAAGCGTCAACGTCGCGGCGACTGGTGACGTGAGGGTCGAGAATTTTCTCGGCGCAATTTGTAGCACTCTCAGAGATTGCACCGCGCTGATTCATCGGCACCCACGCATAGGTTCGGTGGACGAACACCACCGAAAGAATTACCGTGAGCATCAGAGAACGAAGTCGACTCGACCTTCCTCACACTTTGCGCAACTGATTTGGAGACATCATGAATGACGACTTCGCCGAACTGGGCGAGATATTTGATCGGCATTTGCGGCGGATGATCATTTTCTTGCCGCTGCAATTTGTGGTGCTCCTGATCGTTGCGCTGATCCGCTGACCTTCGCGCACACATTCGGTGGACGAAAACCACCGAAAGGATTACCGTGACGATTTCCGAATCTCGACGCTTTGTTCTCCACCGGGCATTGCGTGATCAGTTTGGAGCTTCCGTGGCTGACACTTTGATGGAACATCTACCGCCGGCCGGCTGGGGTGATGTCGCGCGACAAAGCGACATCGAATCTTTGAGGGTCAATCTCAAAAATGAAATCAACGTGCTCGTGACCGAGAAGTTGAACACCCAACTGCGATGGGTGATCGGGCTCTTCTCAGCTCAATTCATCGCACTTCTCGCAATCGCGTTGCGGTAGACGTTCTCAGTCCTTGGGTGGAACCCAGGTCGAAAGGAACCGTCCGAGGCGACCGATGGCTTCGGTGAGATCCTTGGCCCACGGCAGCGTGACGATGCGCAGGTGGTCGGGCTTGGGCCAGTTGAAGCCGGTGCCCTGAACCACGAGGACGTGTTCGGCGCGAAGGAAATCGAGCACGAACCGGCGGTCGTCCTTGATGGGATACACCTCGGGGTCGAGCTTCGGGAAGATGTAGAGCGCTCCCTTCGGTTTCACGCACGACACCCCGGGAATCGCTTCGAGCGCCTTGACTGCGGCATCGCGCTGAGCAAGAAGCCGGCCGCCAGGGAGGATGAGGTCCTTGATGCTCTGTCGACCACCGAGCGCGGTTTGGATCGCGTGTTGGGCCGGAACGTTTGCGCACAGACGCATGTTGGTGAGCATCGAAATGCCTTCGATGTAGCTGGCGGCGTGGCGGCGTGGCCCGGTCATCACCATCCAGCCCGAGCGGAATCCGGCGAGCCGGTAGGCCTTCGACAGTCCATTGAAGGTCAGTGTGAACACGTCGGGTGCGATGGCCGCGAAGGGCGTGTGCGTTGCATCGTCGTAGAGGATCTTGTCGTAGATCTCGTCGGCCATGACGACGAGATTCCGCTCGGCTGCAATGTCGGCAATCTTGCGGAGCGTGGCTGTGCTGTAAACCGCGCCGGTCGGATTGTTGGGGTTGATGACGACGATTGCCTTCGTTCGGTCGGTCACCTTGCTGAGGAGATCGTCAACGTCGGGGTTCCATCCGTCTTCTTCATTGCAGAGATAGTGAACGGCGTTGCCACCGGCGAGATTGGTTGCGGCGGTCCACAGGGGGTAATCGGGCGCAGGAATGAGAACTTCATCGCCGTTGTTGAGCAATGCCTGCAGTGCGACTTGGATGAGTTCGCTGACGCCGTTGCCCAACCACACGTCGTCGACGTTGGTGATGTCGATGCCATGCGTTTGGTAGTACTGCACGACGGCGGTGCGCGCCGAGACGATGCCCTGCGAGTCGGAGTAACCCTGGGCATTTGGCAGGTTGCGAATGACGTCGACGAGGATTTCCGGTGGCGCCTCGAAACCGAACGGCGCGGGGTTGCCGATATTCAGCTTCATGATGCGATGACCGAGATCTTCGAGACGACGGGCCTCTTCGAGCACGGGTCCACGAATGTCGTAGAGGACGTCGGCCAACTTGTCCGACTGCTTGAGTTCCTTGCTCGTTGTCACGGCGTCAGCCTTGCAGAAAGTCGCACCGATTCCACGCGATTATTGAGGGTTCTCGGTGCATGGTGTAGCGAATTTCGCTACACCATGCACCGAGAACCCTGGTGGGATCAGAGGGCTTGGGCGAGGGCGAGGGCCTGTTGCGTCGCAAAGGTCCAGCGGCGCGGTGCGTAGGCATCGCCGAGGATGTGCAATTCCGGGTGCTTGCCCTTCAGCGCGTCGTAGAGGGTGGTTTCCGAGTAGCTACCGGTGGCGAGAACGACGGTGTCGATCTTCTTCAGCTTCTTCGTGCGGTTGCTGTACGAGTGCGCGACCTTCACCCATCCCTTGCCGATCTCGACGGCGCGGAACATCGTCTTCACCTTCACGCCCGCTTCGTCGACCATCGCCATCATCGAACCAATCGAGTACGAGCCAACGAGCTGTGAGGGTGCGATGGTCGGGAACATGACGGTCACTTCGTGGCCGTGACCGGCGATGTGTTCGGCAACGGTGAGAGGCGATGGGCGGTCGTCTTCGGCAAGAACGAGCACGCGCTTGCCGGGCTTCTTCTCGCCGTTCAGTACCTGGGCAACGGTGAGCACGTGCGGCAGGTCTTCGCCCGGGATTCCCGGCTTGCGAACCCTCGCGCCCGTTGCGACACACACGGCATCGGCACCGAACTTCAACACCTCGTCGGGTGTTGCCTCTTTGTTGAGTTCGATCTTCACGCCCGCATCCGCAAGGCGCCACTCTTGGAAGCGTACCCACTTGGCGTAGTTGCGGTTCAT
>JAGWWV010000067.1 GCA_018970175.1 Acidobacteriota bacterium | reverse complement strand
GGGGTTGAGCGTGTTGTCGGTGGTGATGACGAGGCGTTCGGTCTCGGCGTGCAGTTCGAACTTCGCGGGGGCACCGTCGACGCGCACCGAGTTGATGCCCAGCTCTTTTGCGTTCAAAACGATGACGTTGCCCGGCGCGTGCACCTGCAGGGTGATCACCACTTCGCCGGTGAAGGTGGCCGCGGCGAGGTTGGGGGTGAGTTCCAGGTCGTAGCGCTTGGGCGTGATGTGGCGCGGCAGGCGGTAGGGGCTGGCGAGATGAGCGGCGGCGTCGGTGTGCACGAGGCGACGCTAGTGGGGGGTGCGAGGGGTTGCGTAGTGGCCGGTCGCACTACGGTTGGCGCCGTGTCGAAAACCCCTTTTGCCCCCAAAGACCTGCGCAACGACCCGGGTGTGACCCACGACGTGATTGCCGTTGGCAATGCGTTGGTCGACGTGATTGCCACGCGCGACGACGACTTCGTGGCATCGATGCAGATGGAGAAGGGTTCGATGCAGTTGATCGACGGCGACCGCGCGCTGCAGCTGTATTCGGCGCTCGACGGCGCGGTGCAGATGAGCGGTGGTTCGGCTGCGAACACGATCGCGGGCATCGCGAGCTTCGGTGGCAAGGTCGCGTTCATCGGCAAGGTGGCCGACGATGCGCTGGGCGATGTGTTCGGCCACGACCTGCGGGCGATCGGTGTGTCGTTCGTCCGCCCCTTCGGAGGGAATTCGATTCCGACCGGGCGTTGCATGATCGTGGTGACCCCCGATGCACAGCGCACGATGAACACCTATCTCGGTATCTCGTCGTTGTTGATGCCCGAGGACATCGATGCGTCGGCGATCGCATCCGCCGCGGTGTTGTATCTCGAGGGTTATCTGTTCGACCGTGACGAAGCAAAGACGGCCTTCCGCATTGCGGCAGGACACGCGCATGCCGCGGGTCGTCAGGTGGCCTTGACCTTGAGCGACTCGTTCTGCGTCGACCGGCACCGGGCCGACTTCCGGGCGCTCATCGCCGACGGTGTCGACGTGTTGTTCGGCAACGAGGCCGAGTTGCTGTCGCTGTACGAAACCGACACGTTCGAATTCGCAGTGACGCAGTTGCGCCGCGAGTGCACGGTTGCGGCAATCACACGCAGCGAACACGGTTCGGTGGTGGTCACTCCCGACGAGGTGATCGCGGTTCCGGCCAAGCCCGTCGCACAAGTCATCGACACGACCGGTGCGGGTGACCTGTATGCCGCGGGCTTCCTGTACGGCTACACGCGGGGTCTGCCGTTGGTCACGTGCGCCGACCTGGGACACATCGCGTCGGCCGAAGTGATTTCGCACGTCGGTCCGCGGCCGTTGGTGTCGTTGGCCTCCCTGATTCCAACGCTCTAGTCGTCGTCAGGCGGGCAACGAACGGCGGACGGTGTAGCGAACGATCGTGCGATTCGTGAGGCGTGACGCCGTGAGGTTGGGGCGCTCGTCGAGAACGGTGCCGACGACCCGTTCGAGAGCGCGACGTCGCCGACCTTCTTCGGCGTTCACCTCGCCGATCCAACTGCGGTGACCCGCAACGCGCACCGTGGTGTCGACTGCCTCGATGAGGGCGGCCGCGATGGTGCCCCGACGAGCTTCTGCGATGACGTTCAAATGAACATGTGGCTCGTCGTGCACGTCGATGCGTCGACGATCGCGCCAGATGAGCCACGAGTCACGAATGCGATCGCGGTAGAAGGCCCGGCTCTCCGGATCGATTCGTCCGACAACGAAATCGAACGTCAGGTGGGCGGCGAGGACTGAGAGACTGCGCTTGAGGTGTCGGGCGTAGGCGCCGGGGTCGGTGGCAACGAGGCCGTAGCCGAGTACACGGCTATCGTCAATGGCGACAAAAACCCGGCCGCTGGGGCTGTTGAAGTACCAGTCGAGGCTGAAGCGTGTGTAACGGTCGAGGCCGTGGAGAAAAAACGGCATCGGTTCGCCCGCGAGCATTGTCGCGCGAAACAAGTCGTCGACTGCCGGCCGATGACCGCGACCATCGACGACGAGCGGTCCGGCCGCGGTTCTCATCCGCTGATGCCCAATCGTGAGATGCGGGGACACAATTCTCCGTAGATCGACAGCAGCGATTCGGCCGTGGCGCTCCACGGGAATCGTTCCGCACACTGACGTGCGGTGCGACGACGCATTTCGCGGGGGACCGAGGCGAGATCGAGAATTGCCTGCGCGATCTCGTCCGCATCACTCGAAACGGCTCGACCGCAATCCTCTGTGATGATTTCACGGGAGGCGCCTTCGCGTGAGACAACAACGGGCACGCCACACGCGAGTGCCTCGAGTGTGGCGAGTCCGAAAGTTTCGATTGGCCCAAGGTTCAGGGCCACATCACTCGCGGCAATCGTGCGGGCTATTTCGTTTGTGTTGTCGACGAATCCCCGGAACGTGACCGGGAGACCACGTGCCAAGGACTGCATTTCTTCACGAAGGGGCCCATCGCCGATGATCGTGAGGTGCGACGGGCGAATTTCCAGGAGCTTCATGAACCCGCGGATCGCGGCGACGGTCTGCTTTTCCGGTGATAGACGACCGCACATCACGACCGACAGCTCGGCGCGGTCATTGCCCGCATCATCGTCGGGTCGGAAGGTTTCGAGGTCGACCCCGAGTGGAACGAGACGCATCCGTTCGGTTCCAATTCCGTCGTCAACAAATTCGGAGGCTGCAAAAGCTGACGCACACACGATCGCATCGGCATGGTGAGCGACACGCGTACGGAAATGTGCAACAAGGCCCGAAACAGGCACGAAAGGCGGGGCGTAGCGCGAAGCAACAATGTCCGTGCGCTCGTGGGAGATCACGATCGACGGAATACCGTGCGACGACAGCCATTCAGGGATCCAGGCTAGGGTGGTCTTGTCTGACAACTCGACGATGTCGGGCCGAAGCGACGAGATGAGTTCGCGCAACGGCCGCCGACCCACAATGGCGCGGTAGCCGCCGGTGAACGGGACCACCGTGCCCGACACCGTTTCGACGTGCGGATCGGCTTCGTGGTCATCGGTTCGCGGAAGGATCGTTGTCACCTTGTGACCGCGTCGTCGGTATTCGGTCTGCAGTTGGGAGAGGCATCGCCGTATCCCGCCCGAGTCGGCCTTGACGAAGTTGGCGATCTGGACGATGTGCATCGAATTCAACCCACCTGTCGTTCCGGAGCTGAGTCGCTGTCGTTCGACCCGATGTTGGTGCGCGAACCATTGCCGAAGAGTCGATGGTGCAGGTCTTGGTAGGTGAGTGAGGTGTAACCGTGCCCGAGAGCCGCGTCGCACAACATGAGATTGGTTCGCCGCAGCGACGGCTCGGCGATGTCGGCAGGATGGATCGCCACACGCACGGGTCGCGCGAGAACCGTTTGGGATGCGAGAAGCGCGCGTGTTGCGAAGGCGAGCGGGCGGCCGACGGAACTTGCGGGACGTTGCGAGGTGACGAAGATTCTTTCGTCCCGTAGAGACTCGAGGTCGATGAGGCGAGTGTGCGTGACGGTGTAGCGCAACGGGCAGGTACGAAGTGCGCTGATGGTGTCGGGGGACATCAGCCAGCCCGGAGCGACAAATCCCGTGGGGTTGAACCCTTCGTCGCGCAGCACATTCAGACCGCTGCTGAGTCGACGCATCGCGTCGGCGTACGACGCAGACCAGAATTCTTCGCAACCGCGCGCCATCAATGCCCCGACACGCCCTCGGGGGCCGGCTGCGTCGGCCGGGCGGTTGTGTTCCCATCCGTGGAGAACAACTTCGTGACCGTTGCTTTCCGCTCGTCGCAGCCAGGAGTGGAACGCGCCGGCGCGGCGGAATTCACCACCGCGCCATGGCCCGGGCACGACGAGCAGCGACGTGCGCAGCGAACGAGCCTCGAGCAGTTCCAGCCAGCGGCGCGATTGCTCGGCAGTCGCCGGCGCGACATCGTGAAGCGAGACGACGAGCCGTGTCACTGCTGGACCTCTCGGTAGGCGAAGCCAAGTCCGCTCGTGACGGTCATGTAGTGACCTTCGAGTTCGTCCATGACCGACGACCAAGTGCGTGACTCGACGGACGGTCGCGCCATCGCTGCGAGCCGCTCGCGCTTTACCTGGTGGCGGACCAATTCTTCGACGGCACCGTTCAGGGAAACCGCAGAGTGCTCGGTCCAGAGATAGCCGTTCACGTCGTGCCGAACGAGGTCAAGCGGACCGCCCGCAGCCGGCGCAACGACGGGCACCCCCGAAGCGAGTGCCTCCTGGACGGCCTGACAAAAAGTTTCGTCGACTCCCGTGTGGACGAACAAGTCGAAAGAGGCATGAAACCGACTGAGCTCGGCTCCCGTCTTGAAGCCGACGAAGGTTGCGTTGGGCATCCGGCGGCGCAGTTTTGATGTCATCGGTCCGTCTCCGACGATGACAACTCGAACGCCAGGCATCCGTGACACACCCGCGAGTCGCTCGACCTGCTTTTCGCGAGCGAGCCGACCGACGTAGCCGACGATGACTTCGCCGTTCGGCGCGAGTTCGTGACGAAGGGCAGGATCACGGTGCGAGGGGTTGAATCGCTCGAGGTCGACCCCTCGCATCCAGCGCACAACGTTTGTCACGCCACGCTGGCGCAGGTCCCACACGGCCGCGGTTGATGGCGCGAGGGTGAGATCGGCTCGATCGTGCAACGAAGTCACTGCTCGCCAAATCGGTCTCCGCACGGCGGACAGGTGGTATCGGCTGGCAAAACCCGCGAGGTCTGTTTGGTAGATCGCGATCGTGGGAATCCCGAGCTCCCGTGCGCGGTTGAGCGCACGTGCCCCGAGGACCGCCGGTGCGGCGATATGCAACACGTCGGGCCGCTCGGTGGTGATTGCGTCGTCGAGCGCCACTGTCCCGATGCCGATGCGCAGGCCACCGTAACCGGGAACCGGAAGCGACCGCGTGCGATAGACCTCGATCTCGCCGTTGCGTTCGATTTCATCATTTTTCATGGCCGATCCGGGAGCAACGATGCGAACCGAATGGCCGCGACTCGTCATGTGCTCGACCACACGGAGTACCGAATTCGTGACACCGTTGACGACCGGCAGAAAGGTTTCTGCAACGACAAGTATCGACAGACTGCGCTGCTCGCCTCGACGCTCACGACGAGTTGTCGTTCGGTGCACGGAAAGGGGCTGGTGAATTTCGGTCATGCCGGGACCCTTACGGGGGACGGATTCGACGCCCCGAAAGTGAGGAGGCGAATGACGGCGACAAACACGGCCGTCTTTGCCAGCAGGCGTAGGACGGACGAGTCAAACGGCGCGGCGGCGACGAGTGCGCCGCCGAGGGCGGTGACCGAGACATTGAGTGCCCGAAACCACGCGGTCCATGGGAAGACGTCGCGGAAGCCGACGCCGAACACCTGTGCGATTCGACGGAGAATGGCCATCCAGCCGATACCGAATGCGACCGCGGTTCCAATGCTGACGCCACCGAGGCCACCGAATTCCGCCCCGACGATGCCGAATACAATGCAGCCGATGAGCACGATCGCCGCGGACTCGACGATGTGGCGGTTTCGGTTGGCTGCGCGCAGCACGACCCCGTATTCGGTGACCCGATGGACACCGATGAACGAAAATACGGCGAAGGAGAGTGCTGCGCCGCGCTCGTTCGCCGGAACAACCAAGCGGAGGACTTCGGGGGCGACTGCCGCGAGTCCGACGCTCAATGCCACAACAGGCGTGCACAGTGCCTGTGCCTGGGACTTCCAGAGTGTCAAAGCCTCGAAACGCTCACCGCGGCCGAGGTGGGACACGAGACCGGCGGCGACGGCCGCACCGCCCGCGTAGGGGAGAACCGCGAGAAGGGGAAGTTCCTGTGCGGCAAGGGCGTACGACCCAATCGCATGGGGAACTTTCCAGGCAACGATCCACTTGTCGACGGCGCGTGTCAATGTCCCGAGAGCCAACGAAACTCCGAGAGGCGCACAGAACGCGACTTGGCGCCGAAACAGTCGTGTGATCGGTGGTACGAGCCGATCGGTGTGGGTGCGCCGGACGATCCACGCAAAGGCGCTGAACCGAACCACGCCGTAGGCGGCCAGACCCCACAGGACAGCGATCGACGAGTGGGCGACGAGGGCGGGGAGGAACGAGGCGCATGCGAACGCACCCGCAGAGGCGAGGTCCCAGATTGCCGCAGCGCGGTGGTTGTGTTGCGCGATAAAGACCGCCGCGCCGACGACAGCAGGTACCTCGAGCACGATCGCAACCGCCAGCAGGACTGCCGATGTGGGTCGGTCGAGAAAACCAAACAGCGCTTGCGAACCGATGACGATGAGCCCGATCAAACCACCGAAGCCGACGAGCATGCGCCTCGTTTGATGGAGAAAACGACCGTATTCGGAGGTCGCGAGAAGCGGAAGAAATGCAAGGACGCTGTGTTCGAGGTTCAGCGACCCGACGGTGACTCCGACGAAGTAGACGGACAAGGCAAGAGCGAGTGCATTCCACTCCGAGTTGGGCATCAGGTGGACAAGCACCACCGCGGCCGCAAGTTGCGTGCCACGCACCGCACTTTGGCCGAGAGCAAGCCAGCCGATTCGGCGATTCAGCGTCGTCACGATGCCAGCCTCGCGACAATATCGGATGGGGAAGTCCGGTATTCGTCGAAGTCGGCGAACGTCGCACGTTCCGAAGGCGTGAGTCGAAACGCGGCGTGGCGCGAAACGTCGCCGTACACAACGCGCGCGAGGCAGTACCGAAGCGCATCGGGTGGAGTTCTCCACAGACGGCGCCGGAAATGGCGCTCGTCCCAGGTGTTGGCTCCGTGAAACACGCGAATGAAGAGGTGAGCGGCCTCTCGGTCGAGAACTGCCAAGCCGTGGCCTCGGCGAACATCGCGAAGAAAAACGCCGTCTTCGTTGCGCGCAAGTGGCGGGTATCTTTCATCGCCCCGACGAAAGAGGATTGTGCCCGGTGTAGCAACACCGGTGCTCGAGCGAAAGCGCAGGACGCCATCGGCCGCAGGTACGTGCATCAGCGTCCAACGCAGCGCGCTCGCACCAACCCCCGACGCCAGAGCGGCTGCCAGTTGGCGTCCGATGCGGTCGGGGTGGTACCACTCGTCGTCGTCCCACTG
>JAGWWV010000020.1 GCA_018970175.1 Acidobacteriota bacterium | reverse complement strand
ACTCCGGATCGGCGTGATCGAAGTCGGTGGCCCAATCGCTAACCGAGCCGTAAATGGAGTTGTCCTCGAGATATGTCATGTCATCTGCCCGAACGTGAGAGGGGTCTGGGAACGTCCCGCCATGATCCAACCGCCCAGGTGAGCCATTGGTCACGTCAGTCGTACTAATGGTACCCAGCGTGAGACAAACTTGCCTCATGCGTCTCAACTTCGTGATTCTCCTCCCGCCCTCGGAGGGCAAGGCGGAGGGGGGCGCTCCGCGCACGAAGTGGAAACCGGCCAGCGGCACCTTCGGCGCGACACTCGGAGCCAAACGCGCCGAGGTCGCTTCGGCGCTCGCCACCCTGCGGGGCGGCGACGCCGCACTGCTCGGCGTGGGCGGGGCGCTCCTCGAGCGGGCCCGCGCCGCAAACCTCGCCCTCGTTGGCGCGCCCACCCTGCCCGCAGCCGAGCGCTACACCGGGGTCGTCTGGGACCATCTTGATCTTGGATCGATGTCGGCCACCCAGCGCGAACGAGCCCTCCCCCGCATCGTCGTGCCGAGCGGCCTGTTGGGAGCGTGCCTTGCCAGCGACCCGACCCCCGACTACCGCCTGAAAATGGGCGCTCGACCACGGGGATTCGGCGGGACGATGGCGAAGTGGTGGCGCGATGCGGTGAGCGCTGCCATCAACGAATACGCGGAGGGTTCATTGGTCATCGACCTTTTGCCTGCGGAACATCGCGCCGCGTTCGCACCCGACCTCGACGTCGTTGCGGACTACGTGGCACTCGATCTCGTCACCCCGGCGGGCAGGGCCGGAGGCCACGACGCGAAAGCCGCCAAAGGGCGTCTTGCGCGCCATGTGTTGTTGCACTCGCCGATGATTGCCTCACGCAAGGACCTCGACCGTGCCGTCAAGAAATTTTCGGATCATCGCTTCCGTGTTGTGACAAAGGTCAACTAACTTCTGCGCGCATGGAACGCCAGTTCGCAACGCTTTGGGAATCAATCGCGGACGTCATCGGTGACTCACCCGCGCTCACACACGGCGATGTGACCCGTTCGTGGACCGAATATGACGGCCGTGCCTCGCGCCTCGCACAGGCCATGGTCGATGCGGGCCTCGGTGCCGACAGCAAGGTCGGGCTGTACCTCTACAACAGCAACGAATATCTCGAAGCCCACTTTGCGGCGTTCAAATTCCGTGGCGTACCGGTGAACGTCAACTACCGCTATCTCGACGAAGAGCTGTGGTATCTCCTCGACAACTCCGACGCCGAGGCGTTGTTCTTCCACTCGTCGCTCGGCGACCGGGTTGCGCGTGTCATTGATCGTCTTCCGAAGCTCAAGTTGATCGTCGAGGTGTCCGACTCGACCGACCACCATGTCTCGAAGGCCCTCGCGTACGAATCCGTCGTGTCGGGTCACTCGCCGATGAAGCGCATCACGCGCAGCGAAGACGACACCTACATGCTCTACACCGGTGGCACCACCGGCATGCCGAAGGGCGTCATGTACAAAATGGGCCCGATGGCCCAGGGCTTCATCACGGGCGGACTTCCGCTCGTTGGTCTTGCGCCGCCCGCGACAGCCGATGAACTGCCGGCAACGGTGAAGGCTGGGGTCGAGGCCGGAACCGGAGTGGTTTCCTTGCCCAGTTGTCCTCTCATGCACGGCACGGGAATCTGGATCGGCGCGATGATGCCCCACATTGGTGGTGCACACGTCGTGACGATGAAGTCACGCAGTTTCGATGCCCTTGAGATGCTCGAAACAGTGGAGGCAAAGAAGATTTCGATGACCGTCGTGGTTGGCGACTCGTTCGTCAAGCCCATCATCCGCTCGATCGACGAGGCCGCGGCCAAGGGCCGTACCTACGATCTTTCGTCGCTCAAGTTGATGTTGTCGTCGGGCGTCATGTGGACGGCAGAAGTGAAGGAGCAACTCCTCGATCGTGTCGAGCATCTCGTGCTGGTCGACGCGATGGGCTCGACCGAGGGTTCAATGGGAACGCAGATCTCCATGAAAGGCCTGCCGCCGCAGACGGCCAAGTTCTCCCAAATGCCCACCACGAAGGTCTTCACCGATGACGATCGCGAGGTCCAGCCTGGCTCGGGTGAAATCGGCAAGGTTGCCGCGGGCGGAAGTGTTCCATTCGGCTACTACAAGGACCCCGAAAAGTCGGCCAAGACGTTCCGCACGATTAACGGTGTCCCGTACTCGTTCCCGGGTGACCTTGCAATGGTGGCCGAAGACGGATCGCTCATCCTGCTCGGCCGCGGCAGCCAGGTCATCAACTCCGGCGGCGAGAAGATCTTCCCCGAAGAAGTGGAAGAGGCAGTCAAGCGAGTACCGGGAGTTCAGGACTGTCTGGTTGTCGGCGTCGACGACGAGAAGTTCGGCCAGGCCGTCACCGCGGTCGCATCGCTGGCTCCCGGCCAGAGCGTCGATGAAGCGACGGTCATCGCGGGCGTGAAGAGCCAACTCGCCGGATACAAGGCTCCGAAACGCGTCGTGTTCGTCTCATCGGTGCCACGCGCACCGAACGGCAAGGCCGACTACAAGACCGCCAAGAACATGGCGGTCGACGCTCTCAAGTAAGGAGCTTGTCGCGCAGGAAGTCGAGCACCTGCGCCACGCCTTCCTCTTGACGTTGCTCGGTGAGAACCGAGTGATCTGATTTCTTCGTCGACGGAAACTCGACGGCGACGAACGCGTCGCCGAGCAGGGTGCGCAACGATGAAAAACGGTCACCGACGAGTTTGTCGCCGGTGAAACGCAGACCAAGCACCTGGCAGCCGGCCGCAGCACGGTTGGCGATCACCACTGCGTCGTCGGGAGACAAGTTGAGGTCGGCTCCTCGTGCGCTACCCATGGCGAACGGCAACGACGGCTGCGACAGCACGGGTGCAACCATGAAGTCGTCGAGCATCATCCCGAGTGCAAAACCGCCGCTGAAGCACATTCCGATCGCACCGACTCCCCGACCACCGAGCTCTTCGTGGAGTTGTCGCGCGAGTGCGCGGAGATAGGCGATCACCGGGGAGGTCTTCTTCATCGCCATCGTGGTGAATTCCCGGGAGACGCAGATCTTCGACATCGAACTCATGAGGTATCCCTGGGAGACGTCACGACCAACCTCACCGACGAGCAACGGCATCACGACGGTGAAACCGGCATCGACAACCTCTTCCGCAAATCGCAGGACGGCCGGCGTGATGCCGGGAATCTCGTGGACCACGACGACCGCAGGTCCCGAACCCTTCCGATACGTGGTGTGGGTGAACCCGGCCGCGCTGAATTCGCCCCGCTGCCAGCCTTCGAGTTCGGTCGTGACGGTCGTACCCATGTCTCCCCCTGACTACACACCTGATGTGAGGGCGCCCAGGGCGGCCTCGACAAGAAGTTCTACACCACGTCGCAGCGGCGTCGGGTCGAAGTCCTGCTTTCCCATCGCGCCGTGCACGTAACGGGCGTACACGCCCTCGCTGATGACGGCGAGACGCCACGACGAAAACGCCACGTAGTAGCCGACGTTGTCGCAGTCGCGGCCCGACTTCCGCGCGTACATGTCGACCATCTCGCGGTACGTAGGAAAGCCGTCGAGGCCCGACGGATCGTTTTCTCTACGCGCGGGCGTTCCCGGGTCGCTCCAGTAGACACCGAGATACCCGATGTCGGCCATCGGGTCACCGAGCGTGCACAGTTCCCAATCAAGCACCGCGGCGATTCGCCCGTTGTCCAAGTCGGCCAAACAGTTTCCGAGCCGGTAGTCGCCGTGGGCGATGACTGTGCCCTTTTGCTGCGGCACACCCGCCCGGAGCAGTCGTTCGACTTCGTCGATTTCGGGAAGCTCACGCTGCTTCGAATTCGCCCACTGAGTGCTCCAGCGCTTGATCTGTCGTTCGACGTACGCATCGCGCTTGGCGAGATCTCCGAGACCGACCCCATCCACGTCGACGGCGTGCAGGCGCACCATGACATCGATCAGATCCTGGGCCAATGAACGCCGGGTTGCGGGAGACAGACCCACCGCCTTTGCCTGTCCGTCGAGAACGACACCGTCGACGTAGCTCATCACGTAGAACGGGGCGTCGTTGACCGCCGTGTCGTCGCACATGCCGAGCGTGCGTGGAACGGGAACGTCGGTCGTGCCGACGGCGGTGATGATCCTGTGTTCACGTCCCATGTCGTGAGCGGTGGCCAACACGTGACCCGTCGGCGGCCGACGCAACACCACGGTCCGACCGTTGGCGTCGTGCACCCGGTACGTGATGTTCGACCGCCCGCCGGCGATCATCTCGAAGCGAAACGGCCCGACGATGCCGTCGATGTTGTCTTCGAGCCAGCGCGACACGCGCTCTTCGTGAATCACGCGATGAGACTAGTTGTAGGACCCGGAACGGGAATC
The DNA here is from genome assembly GCA_018970175.1 of Acidobacteriota bacterium. GTDB lineage: Bacteria > Actinomycetota > Acidimicrobiia > Acidimicrobiales > Ilumatobacteraceae > F1-20-MAGs119. Next base: position 32,599 of record JAGWWV010000020.1, on the reverse strand, counting down.
AGCCCGGTCGGGTGATTCCGACGACACGCTCCCACGGAACCGCGCCAACCTTCACCACGTCGCCGCGGCGAGGCGCATGAACCATCTTCCCGTTGCCGATGTAGATGGCAACGTGGCCGATCGGGGTTCGGCTGAAAATGAGGTCCCCCGGCTGCACGGCCTGAATCGGGATACGCGGGCCGAGTTGATACTGCGCCTTCGAATAGTGCGGCAGCGAGACACCGGCCTGCGCCCAGGCGTACTTGGTGAGCCCAGAGCAGTCGAAGGCAACGCCCGGCGAGCTGCGTGCGAATTGGTACGGCACACCCAACTGGCCGAGAGCAGCCTGCACCGCCACACCGGCCTTCGACGACGGAGCCTTCACCTTGTATTTCGCCGCCTCAGCCTTGTACTTGGCGGCGAGCGAAGCCGACCGCTGCAGTGCCAACTCGTCACGACGAGCGCGCTCGGCGGCGAGCGCTTCGCCCAAGTCGGCCTGTGCCTTGTTCAACTTGCGCTGGTACGAATTCGCCAGATCCTCGGCCGAGTTGAACTCGGCCGTTGCGGCGTCAGCTGCGCGCTCGGCGGCTTTCTGCTTCTTCTCCAGCGCCTTGCGTTCGAGCTCGAGGTCTTCCACCAAGGCGTCGACCTCGTCAGTCGAGTTGGCGCCCGAATTCAGGGCCACCGCGAGCAGGTGTTCCTTCTGCACCGTCGCGTTCAATCCACCCGGGTCGGTGAGCAATGACGTGAGGCTGTTGCTTCGACCGCCGTTCATGAACGCCTGCTGGGCCACCTTGACGAGATCGCGACGCATCGTCGAAAGCTCCGCCTCTTTCTGCGCGACGCGAGCCTCGGAATCGATGATCTGCTGCTTCAGGTCGTCCTGAATGGCGACGGCCTCGGCGTACCGCTCGGAGGCCACGTCCATCTGCGCCTCGAGACGATCGAGTTCGTCGAGGAGCGCGTTCACCTGATTCTGGATGTTCGTCGACGATGCACTCACCGACGCCGACATCGGTACTGCGACGCCGACGAGTGAGGCACACCCGAGAACGAGTGCGATCAGTCGGGCGCGGGGGCGTTCGAACATGACTGACCTGATCCTACGGAGATGACAAAAGTGGGGGCCCACAGACCCCCACTTTCGACAAATTCTTCAGTTGTTGTGTGCAGTTATCGCATATTTTGCTGCAAAAACGCGGGCTACTGGAAGATCCAGATGAGTTTTCGCATCGTCTGCCCATACGGGATGTAACAGACGTAACGACCATCGCTCCCGCTCGGTCCGACACAGGTGTTGTCGGCAGTGCCGCTGGTTGCGGCCGTGACGCCTTCGGCTGCACCACTCAACTTCAGAGTGGTGCTTCCGGTGCCTTGTGGAATCACGACAATCTGTGTTGCGCTCTGTTTGGCGGTGCACGATCCGCCCGTCGTTGCGTCGAAGCTCTTGTTGAGGCAGTCACCGCCGATTCCCGAGAATTGAATGCCGCGTCCGGCAGCACCGGTGAAGAGTTCCATTCGGATCTCGGTACCTTCGGGTGTCGCGCTGCCACTGCTGCCACTGGACCCACCGGTGTTGTTGCCGGTGTTGTTCGTGTTTCCGGTGTTGTTACCCGAGTTGTTGTTACCCGAGTTGTTGTTACCGGAATTGTTGCTGCCGGTGTTGTTTCCGGAGTTGTTGCTACTTCCAGAGTTGTTCCCGGAGTTGTTGTTGGTGCTCGCCGTTCCCGACCACTTCGACGAGTAGATGCGGAATTGCAGCACCGAACGGTTGTACCCGTTCGTTGACGGTGACCCGGTTCCGGTGAGAGTCATGTCGAGGTAGTTGTTGCCGTTCGAAATGAAGTCGTCCCAGGTGAAACCGAGAATCTGACCGACGGTCTTGCCTGCGAAGTCGGCGAAGCCACCCTTGGCGAAGTGGGCGGGCTTGTGCTCGTTGACGCAACCCTTCAGGTCGAGTGTCATGTCGAGCACGTTGTCGGGTGAGTCGTCCGACGTTGCGTCATTCATCGCCCAGAAGTCCGATGCCGGATCTTGGTCGGCTGGACCGTACGACTGTGTGAGGCCGGTGAGCGTCTTGCTGGTGTAGTACTTGTTGACGTCGGCTCCGGCACATCCAGTTTCCGGGAAGCTTGAAATGGGCTTGCTGTTGACCGACCCACCGGAAATCTGAAGGCCGTAGTTCAGACCATGCTGCGACGTAAGAGCAGAGAAGTCGCCGGTGTTGCCCGTTTCACCATCGAGCTTCATTCGCTGCGGACGCCAGAAGTCGACGGACACTTTTCCATCATCGCCGATCTTGATGTTGCCCGAGTTGAAGTTCGTGTCGGTGTTGTCGACAGTGACCGCATTTGCCGTGGCTGACTTGAGATACGGCGTCGTCACGAAGAAGGGGCTCACGGTGACCGGAATCGCGACGTCGTTCGTGCCCTTGATCGTGTGCAGGACCATGACGTCGTTCGCACGAACGACGTTCAAGACGTCAGCCGCGGTGTAGCTGGGTGTCAGGAACGCCGCCCAACGGTTCTGCTTGCTTTGAGTGAACTTGTAGAGACCGTTGTAAATGGCCGATGTGCTCTTCGGGAATCCTGCCTGCGAGAAGTCTTGACTGGGGAAGGCGTTCCAGGATTTCCCGTCGATCTGCGCCGAAGCGCCGGGGATCTCGTTCATTTCCGAGTTGCCGTAGATCTTCGCCGTACCGGTGGCGGCATCACACCACTTGATACCCGGGCATTCGATGTACACCCAGTCGGGAAGTTCCCCGGATGGTCCCTGCAGCGACCAATCGCCGAGGAAGATGGCCATCTGAAAATTCCCACCGGTCGAATCGGTGCCGCTCAGCAACTTCGTGATGTTCGTCGTCAGTGATGCAATCGTCGCGCCGGGTGCGTTGGTGTTCAACTTCGACGCCATGGTTCCGCGCATTCCGCTGTAGGTCGCGATGCTGGCCGTGTAGTTGTCTTTGTCTGACCGGTCGTTGGTCTTCTGGTCGAGGATGTCGAGGGACCCGTTACCGTTGTCGTCAACGTCGATCGAGTTGGGCACGCTGTCACAGTCGAGGTCTTGACCCGGTTCGTTGCCGTTCAACTTCGAGTCCTTCGGGCTGCCATCGGGACACGTTGTTGCTGCGAGTTTCTGCAACGTCGACATGGTGGCAACCTTCGCCGTCACCAACTTCACGCGGCCTGCAAGACCCGCGCCCTTCGGCTTACCCGTTTTGTCGACGGCACGGACACCGGCGGTTCCGGCTCCCGTGATCTTCGCGGCCTTGTACCAGCCCCCCTTGTTCGACAGGGTGCCAACGTTCAAGGTGCCACTCTTCACCGCCTTCAGACCGACGATCGCTTTCCAGAACTTGCCGCTCTTCACCACGCGGAAGACCGCAGAGCCGAGGTACTTGCTCGTCGCGTCGGTGAACTGCAACGTCGAGTTGCCGACTGCGGCAGCAGGGACACCGCTGATGGTGAACGCACCCGATGCTTCCGCGGTCGCACGGTACGAACGCCCCGACGTCGTGAGCAAGAAGACTTTCGACGCGCCCGGTGCAACGCCCTTGACCGTGACGCCCGCAGTTGCTGCATCGACGATCGACGTCGGCACGGCGATGCCGGCAACGGCGATCACGCCTGCGAGTGCGATGGAACGGATCTTCATGGGACTTGCCTCCCTCGTCCCGCCGCATCGTCCGCTGATGCGGCGTATTACTTGCACAGTACCCCGTCTTTTACTCCCACTCAATCGTGCCGGGGGGCTTGGAGGTGATGTCGTAGGCGACCCGGTTGACTCCGGGGACCTCGTTGACGATGCGGTTCGAGATCCGCTCGAGCAAGTCGTACGGCAGCCGCGCCCAGTCGGCGGTCATCGCGTCGTCACTTGTGACGGCCCGGACGATGATCGGGTGGCCGTAGGTGCGCTCGTCGCCCATCACCCCGACCGACCTGATGTCGGCCAGAACGGCAAAGGCCTGCCAGATGTCGCGTTCGAGACCCGCCGTGCGGATTTCCTCGCGGACGATCGCGTCGGCTTCCTGCAGGGTGGCGACCCGCTCGGGAGTCACCTCGCCGATGATGCGCACCCCGAGGCCGGGCCCGGGGAATGGCTGGCGCCACACCATCTCGTCGGGGAGGCCGAGTTCGGTGCCGAGACGACGCACCTCGTCTTTGAAAAGAGATCGCAAGGGTTCGACGAGCGTGAGGGTCATGTCGTCGGGGAGGCCGCCCACGTTGTGGTGACTCTTGATGACCGCGGCGGTGCCGTCACTGCCGCCGCTTTCGATGACGTCGGGATACAACGTGCCCTGCACCAGAAACTCGGCGTCGGTGATACCACCGGTGTTCTCTTCGAAGATGCGCACGAACAGTTCACCGATGGCCTTGCGTTTTGCCTCGGGTTCGGTGACGCCACGCAGCTTGTCGAAGAACTTCTCGCCCGCGCTCACGTGGATGAGCTCGATCCCCATGTTGCGTCGGAACATCTCGACAACCTGCTCGCTCTCACCCTTTCGCATGAGACCGGTGTCGACGTAAACGCACGTGAGCTGCGATCCGATTGCGCGGTGGACGAGTGCCGCGGCGACCGAAGAGTCGACGCCACCCGACAGGCCACAGATCGCTCGCCTGTTGCCAACCTGATTGCGAATCGCCTCGACCTGGTTGTCGATGATCGACCCCATCGTCCACGACGGGGAACATCCTGCGAGGTCGATGAGAAAACGTCGGAGAATTTCCTGGCCGTTCTCGCTGTGGACGACTTCCGGGTGGAACTGCGCCGCCCACACCTTCCGCGAGGCATTTTCCATGACGGCGGTCGGCGCATCGGGCGTCGACGCACATGCGGTGAAACCGTCGGGCACACGTGACACATGGTCGAAGTGGCTCATCCAGACGGGAAACGTGTCGGGGAGTCCGTCGAGCAGTTGCGAACGCGCATCGCCCCTCGTGAGGACGGCCCGTCCGTACTCGCCACGTCCGCCTCTCGACACCTCGCCGCCAAGTTGTCGCGCGATCAATTGGTGTCCGTAGCAAATGCCAAGAATCGGGATGCCGAGTTCATAGATGGCCGGGTCGAGCATGGGCGCGCCGTCGACGTTGACGCTCTTCGGTCCACCCGACAGGACGATCGCCTTCGGTGCCCGAGCGGCGACCTCGGCGGCGGTGATGCGGTGGGGCACGATTTCGGAGTACACGCTTGCTTCGCGGACACGACGCGCGATCAATTGCGCGTACTGCGCGCCGAAGTCGACGACGAGAACCGTGTCGTACGAGCGTGACATCGGACCGACCCTAGTTGGGGTTTGGCAACCGCCCGAAGGCCGTGTGACGATGGTCGGGTGAGTTCCGATATCACGTCGACCACCCTCTACGGCTGGGACATCGAGCGCGATCCGTCGGAGTGCATCGGCCTCCTTCAAAAGCCGGGGTGCGGCACGAAGCCGACGGATGCGGGGGAACGCGGCGGATCGCTGCAACTGGCCACCTTCGGCGCGATCGTTCTCGGCCTCGTCATCATCTTCACGGTCGTCTTCCGCAACGTTCTGCGGGCCGACCGCCGCAAGGCGGTCGAGGTCACCGACCCCGGCGTCCGTTGGGCGTCGACCGACGGGAAGAAAACCGACCCGGCCCCGTAGCCTGTGGTCGACAATTGAAAACAACCCTTGCGGGGTTTGGGTGCAAGTCCCAACCGGCGGTGAAAGTCCGCGAACCCTTCCGCTTCGGCGGTCGGGCCGACCCGGTGAAATTCCGGGACCGACGGTGAGAGTCCGGATGGGAGCAAGGTGGAGGCATGACCGTTTATTCGGGCACGTTCGACGTGCGCGACGAACAACTCATGCGCCGTGCCATCGGTACGGCGCTGCAGGCGCGTCTGGTGGCGCGCCCGAACCCCTGGGTGGGGGCTGTTGTCGTTGCCCTCGACGGATCCACGTACGAAGGATGCACGGCCGCACCGGGCGGGCCGCATGCGGAGATCGCCGCACTGTCACGCGCGGGTGACGCGTCGCGTGGCGCAACCCTGTACTCGACTCTTGAGCCGTGCTCGCACACCGGGCGTACCGGACCGTGCACGAGCGCAATCATCGACGCCGGTGTCGCGCGTGTCGTTGTCGGTGTCGTCGACCCTGACGAGAAAGTTGCAGGCCGCGGAATCGGCGCATTGCGCGACGCGGGGATCACCGTCGACGTTGGCGCCTGCGCGACCCTCGTGCGAACACAGCTTGCCGCGTACCTTCACCACCGCGCGACCGGACGACCGTGGGTCGTGTTGAAGATGGCGAGCACACTCGACGGCCGCACCGCCGCAGCCGACGGTTCGAGCCGCTGGATCACGGGCGAGATTGCGCGCCAGCGGGTTCACGAACTGCGCGCCGAAAGTGACGCCGTTCTCGTGGGCGCCGGAACGGTCCGCGCCGACGACCCGTCATTGACGGTGCGCAGCGCACAGGGTCCCTCCCCACGACGCATCGTTCTCGGTGCCGCACCGGCCGGCGCACAGGTTCACCCCTGCACCGAATGGTCGGGCGACCTCGAGCCGCTGCTCGATTCCCTCGGTGCCGACAACGTTTTGCAGTTGTTGGTCGAGGGCGGAGCCCGGGTCGCCGCCGACTTTCACCGCCGCGGCCTCGTCAACCGCTACGTGTTCCATCTCGCACCCGCACTCGCCGGTGGCGACGACGCCCCCGGGGTGTTCTCGGGTGCCGCTGCCGCCTCGATCGCCGAGATGTGGCGCGGGTCGATCGTTTCCGTTCAACAACTGGGTAATGACGTCGAAATCGTCGTCGAGCCCTCCCCCATCGCAGAGAGACAGGACAGCCAATGAGCACCACCGACAACGGCTTTGCACCAATTCCCGACATCCTCGCCGCGATCGCCCGCGGCGAGATGGTGGTGATGGTCGACGACGAAGACCGCGAGAACGAGGGCGACTTCATCATGGCTGCGCAATTTGCGACGGCCGAGAAGTTGGCGTTCATCGTGCGCCACAGCTCGGGTGTCGTGTGCGCACCGCTCACGGGTGAGCGCTGCGACGATCTGCGTCTCCCCGCCATGGTCGACCAAAACACCGAGAGCCACCGCACCGCTTTTACGGTGTCGGTCGACCTGATCGAGGGCACGTCGACGGGAATCTCCGCCGCCGACCGTGCGGCGACGATCGCCGCACTCGCCGATGCCAACGTTGCGTACACGGCCTTCGCCCGACCCGGCCACATCTTCCCGTTGCGCGCCCGCGAAGGTGGCGTCCTGAAGCGTGCGGGACACACCGAGGCCGCCGTCGACCTCGCGCGTCTCGCCGGCTGCGAGCCCGCCGGAGTGATCTGCGAGATCCAGAACGACGACGGCACGATGGCTCGCCTCGACGACCTGCGGTCGTTCTGTGCCGAACACGGTCTTCTTCTCTCGTCGATCGCGATGCTCATCGAATACCGCCGTCACCACGAACGGCTGGTGGAATACATCGGGTCGGCACCGGTGCCCACCGAATGGGGAACCTTCACCTGCCACGCGTACCGCAGCACGATCGACGGCATCGAACACCTCGCATTCACGCAGGGCGATCTTGCATCGGTCGCCCCCGTTCTGACGCGCGTCCACAGCGAATGCCTCACGGGCGACGTCTTCGGCAGCCGACGCTGCGACTGCGGGCCGCAGCTCGACGCCGCGATGCGATTGATCGCGGAAGAGGGTCGTGGCGTGGTCGTGTATCTCCGCGGACACGAGGGGCGCGGAATCGGTATCGGTCACAAGATCCGCGCCTATTCCCTGCAAGACGAGGGCCTCGACACGATCGATGCCAACCTGCAACTTGGCTTGCCGGTCGACAGCCGCGAGTACGGCATCGGTGCGCAGATTCTTGCCGATCTCGGCGCGACCGAACTGCGCCTCATGACGAACAATCCCGCCAAGTACGGCGGCCTCGGTGGGTACGGCCTGTCTGTGGTCGAACGCGTGGCGATCGAAATTCCGGCCACGCCGGAAAACGAGCGCTACCTGCGCACGAAGAAGGAACGTCTCGGTCACCTGATCGAGATGGACGGAAAATAGGAGACGAATCATGGTCGGACCCAACGACGGACTTCTCGGCGCCGACATCGACGGCACCGGCATGCGGATTGCAATCGTGTGTGCCACGTTCAACTTCGACATCGTCGATTCACTGCGCCGCGGTGCAGTGCGCGGTCTCACCGCACGTGGTGTGCGCGACGCCGACATCGTCACCCACTGGGTACCGGGGGCCTTCGAGCTTCCCGTCGCGGCCAAGGCGCTCGCCGCAACCGGTCGCGTCGACGCGGTGATCGCCCTCGGAGCGGTCATCCGCGGTGACACCCCGCACTTCGAATACGTCTCGGGCGAGGCCGCCTCGGGCCTGCAGCGCGCGGCGCTCGACACGGGCGTGCACGTTGCCTTCGGCGTTCTCACTGTGAACACCCTCGAGCAGGCCCTCGAGCGCTGCGCCGAGACCGACAACAAGGGCGAAGAGGCCGCCGTGGGCGCCATCATGACCGTCCAAACTCTCCGTACCATCAAGGCAGGCTGACGCACACACTGGGTCAACGAAAGGAGAGACATGGGACTCTTTGCTTCCCTTCTCTTCGTGGCGGCTTCGGTCGCCGCCCCGTCGCCGCATTCAGCGGCCGCCCTTGGTTCAGTCGTCGAGCGTGGTGTGTTCTCCACCGAGCTCACCGAGTTCCCCCGGTTCGTACGCGACAATCGCCGCGAGTTCAGGGAACTCGACTGGTCGACCGACTACTGCAGTGCGCCGTTCGTCGGCAACACGGGCAGGTCGTTCAACTTCCGGCTCCCCTGCCAGCGGCACGACTTCGCGTACCGCAACTTGAAGATTCTCGGCGCATTCAACGAGGAGAACCGCAAACGCGCCGACGACAGGTTTCTCGCCGACATGAAATCAACGTGTGCACCGCGCGTCGTCACGCAGAGGTACAACTGCTACCTCTGGGCCGACACGTTCTACGCGGCCGTGCGCGTGTTCGCCGGCTGAGTCACACACCCACCGACAGACGAATGATCTGGGTGAGCACGCGTGCGGTCGCTCCCCAGATTGTTTCGTCGTCGAGGTGGTACATGTACACGTTCATTTTTCCGTAGGGAGTCACCCACCGCTCTTCGCGGAACGTGTCGTCGCGTGTCAGATCGATCAACGGAACGTGCAGCACCTTCTCGACTTCGTTCTCCGAGGCGGTCAATCGAGGTCTGTACGGAAGCGTGCCGACGACCGGAATGATGTAGCTCGAACTCACAACCGTGAGAATGTGGTCGAGTTCACCCACCAGAGCGACGTCGTGTGACGGCATCGCCACTTCCTCGACAGCCTCGCGCAGTGCCGCTTCCTCGATCGATTCGTCGGGTTCGACGCGCCCGCCCGGAAAGGAGATTTCGCCTTTGTGATTCTTCAGGTGTGATGCGCGCTTGGTGAGCACCACCTCGACACCGTTGTCGCCCGGGTGCAGTGCCACGAGGACCGCACTCGGTCGCGCCTGCTGCGCTGCTTCGGTTTCGATTGCACGGGCACCGTGAGCCGAGAGTCGCTCGATGACGGTGTCGAAGGAATGAAGCTGCGACAGATCGGCGTCGCGCCACGGAGCAGGGTCACCTGCAACCCAGTCATGGGGACGCGGAATGCGTTGGCTTCCCCCCGGTCGCATTGGTGTCGGGTGCCGGCTACGCCGACGGCTTCCAGCCGGAATCGCGCAGTTCGCGGAGTACTTCGGCCAGGCCGGCGGTCTTCATGTTCGCGAGTACTTTGCCGGGCATTTCTTCACCCTTCTCCCATTGCTCCCACGCGGTGAGCAACTTGGTGAGATCGGGGGCGGGACGGTCAAAGGCCATGCAAGCGAGGCTACCGACGGCGCTATTGCCTTGCACGATCGACGCTGCGGACGAGCCACACCACCACACCTTGGAGCAATGCCGCCGACCCCAGAACAAGTGCGTCGGTGGTGTTGTCGCGCACCGCGACCGCACCAACGAGACACGCCACGACGACCCCGACGTCGGCGACAACGTGCACGCGAATCGACACCCGACGAAAGGCCGCAAGAGGTCCGCGCGTCATCGCTGCGTTTGCAATGCCGACTGCCCCGATGACGAGAGGCCACGCAACAACATCGGCCCGACCGAGCGACAACAACAAGATCGCACCGACGAAGTAATCCCCCATCTGGTGGAAGAGACCCAGCCTCTCGCGCCGCTGCACCATCTCACGAGAGTACGGCCCGACAACGAAAGAGCCCGGGCTTTCGCCCGGGCCCTTCGACGTTCAGTGAACGTATTGCTTACATCTCTCTTACATCATCCCCATACCGGGCATTCCGCCGGGCATGCCGCCGCCTGCTGCGGGCGGGTTCTTCTCGGGCTTGTCGGCCACGAGGCACTCGGTGGTGAGCACGAGGGCCGCGATCGACGCTGCGTTCTGCAGCGCTGCGCGCGTGACCTTTGCGGGGTCGAGGATGCCGGCCTTGATGAGGTCGGTGAATTCTCCCGTGGCCGCGTTGAGGCCGATGGCACCCTTTTCGCTCTCGACGCGCTGCACGACGACAGCACCTTCGAGACCCGCGTTGTCGGCGATGTTGCGTGCCGGCGCGACGAGCGACTCGTAGACGGTGCGTGCGCCGGTTGCCTCGTCACCCGTGAGTGACTCGACGACCTTGGCGACGGCCGGACGCGAGCGAACGAGTGCGGTGCCGCCACCTGCGACGACGCCTTCCTCGATGGCTGCACGCGTTGCCGAAACGGCGTCTTCGATGCGGTGCTTCTTTTCCTTCAGTTCGACCTCGGTGGCGGCGCCGACCTTGATGACGGCAACGCCACCCGCCAACTTGGCGAGACGCTCTTGGAGCTTCTCACGGTCCCAGTCGGAATCGGTGTTGTCGATTTCGGTCTTGATCTGGCCGATGCGCGCATTGACGTCGTCCTTTGCGCCGGCGCCGTCGACGATGGTCGTGTTGTCCTTCGTGATGATGACGCGCTTGGCACGACCGAGAAGGTCGAGTGTGACGTTCTCGAGCTTCAGGCCGACTTCTTCGCTGATGACCTGGCCACCGGTGAGAACCGCCATGTCCTGGAGCATCGCCTTGCGGCGATCTCCGAAGCCCGGGGCCTTGACGGCGGCCGAGTTGAACGTGCCACGGATCTTGTTGACGACGAGGGTCGCGAGAGCCTCGCCTTCGACGTCCTCGGAGATGATGACGAGCGACTTGCCGGTCTTCATGACCGACTCGAGCGCCGGCAGCATCGACTGCACCGACGAGATCTTCGACGAGTAGAGGAGGATGTACGGATCGTCGATGATCGCTTCCTGACGATCGGCATCGGTGACGAAGTACGGCGAGAGGTAGCCCTTGTCGAACTGCATGCCCTCGGTGAACTCGAGCTCGATGCCGAACGTGTTGCTCTCTTCAACCGTGACGACGCCGTCCTTGCCGACCTTGTCGATGGCATCGGCAATGACGCCACCGATTGCGGCATCGGCTGCCGAGATGGTGGCGACGTTCGCGATGTCCTGCTTGTCGTCGACGTCCTTGGCCTGGCCCTTGATCGAGTCGACCGCCGCGGCAACGGCCTTTTCGATGCCGCGCTTCAGACCCATCGGGTTGGCGCCGGCCGCAACATTGCGCAGACCGTGGTGCACCATTGCCTGGGCGAGAACGGTGGCGGTGGTGGTTCCGTCGCCGGCGACGTCGTTGGTCTTCGTCGCGACTTCCTTGACCAGCTGCGCACCCATGTTCTCGAATGCGTCTTCAAGTTCAACTTCCTTCGCGATCGACACACCGTCGTTGGTGATGGTCGGCGCGCCGAACTTCTTGTCGAGCACGACGTTGCGGCCCTTGGGTCCGAGCGTCACCTTCACCGCGTCAGCGAGCTTGTTGACGCCCGCTTCGAGGGCGCGACGTGCCTCTTCGTCGAATTTCAGGATCTTTGCCATGTTGTGTGCGTCTCCGAACTACTTCGTCACGATCGCGAGAACGTCACGGCTCGAGAGGATGAGCAGGTCGTCGCCGCCATGGCTGACTTCGGTTCCGCCGTACTTGCTGTAGAGCACGGTGTCGCCGACCTTGACGTCGAGGGCGAAGTGCTTGCCCTCGTCGTCGCTCCAGCGGCCGGGGCCGACGGCGAGAACGGTGCCCTGCTGGGGCTTTTCCTTGGCGGTGTCGGGGATCACGAGACCAGATGCTGTGGTCTGCTCGGCCTCGTTGGGCTTCACAACAATCCGGTCATCCAACGGCTTCAGGTTCATTTCACAGCCTCCATGTGGCTTTCGGTAGTGGCATTGTTTGGGATCTTTGGCGCTCCCCACGAGCGGTTAGCACTCGGGGGGAGCGAGTGCCAATGCTACGGCCCTCGGTCGGCCGTTAGCAACCGCAGGGTCCGAGTGCTAAACCCCGAACTCATCGAGCAGGGCGGCGACCGGTCCAAGCGGCAGGCCGATGACCCCCGACATGAGCCCCCGAACCCCGGTCACCAGGACCGCTCCGTGACCCTGAACCGCGTACGACCCGGCCTTGCCGAAGGGCTCCCCCGTTCCGAGATACCACTCGATGAGGGGCTCACCGAGGGGTTGCAGGCTGACCCGAGCCGACTCGACGATCGTCCGCGTCGCCCCCGACGTTGCGACGGTGACCGCGGTGTGAACACTGTGGGTTCGACCCGACAGCGCGCGCAACGTTCTCCGCACCTCGTCGGCATCGGCCGGTTGGCCGTGCACGACGCCATCCAGCTCGACACACGTGTCGGCACCGAGCACCACGGCATCGACGCGACGAGCAAGAACCGTCGACGCCTTCTCCCTGCTGAGACGACGCACGTAGTCGATCGCCGACTCCCCCGCGATCATCGTTTCGTCGATGTCGGCGGGATCCACGACGGGGTCACGGCCGATCCGACGGAGCAGGTCGATCCTCCGCGGTGAACGCGATGCAAGGACGAGCGATCGTGTCGGCACGACGTTCCCGGCTCAGCCACCGCTCAGAGCGGCGACCTTGTCATCGTCGGGCGGAGTCAGATCATCGAGAGTGTCGAGATACCCCTCGGGCAACGCAACACGGATCGGCCCGTTGGTGTGCCCGCGCGTTGCGCGTTCTCCGTTCGCAACGACGGTCATGTCGCGATTGAGTTCGGCGAACAACGCCTCCAATTGTTCCAAGGAGTCGGCCTGCGCGGCACGTCGGCGCACCTCGCCACCGACGGGGTATCCCGTGAAGTACCAACCGGTGTGCTTGCGAAACTCACGGATGCCCTTCCCGGGAAATGAAAAGTCGATGAGTGATCGAGCGTGACGCTGCATGACATCGATGACGAACCCAAGCGGAGGAGGATCGGCGACGGGCCGACCCGAAAACGCGTCGACAAGGTCGCGGAACAGCCAGGGCCGTCCGAGGCAGCCACGGCCGACGACGACTCCGTCGCAGCCGGTGTGCTCGATCATCCGAAGTGCGTCGCGTGCATCCCAGATGTCGCCATTGCCGAGCACCTGCATGTCGGGCACGTGCCGCTTGAGTTCGGCGATTGCATCCCAACGGGCAAAACCCGCGTAGTGCTGTTCGGCCGTGCGTGCATGGAGGGCGATCCATGCAACGCTCTCTTCGGCGGCGATCGTCCCGGTGTCGAGATACGTGATGAGCTCGTCGCTGATTCCCATGCGGAACTTGCATGTGACGGGAATTCCCCGTGCATTGCGCACCGTCTCGCGCAGAATTGCGCGAAGAAGGTTCTTCTTCAGGGGCACCGCGGCACCTCCACCACGACGTGTCACCTTGGCCGCCGGACAGCCGAAGTTGATGTCGATGTGGTCGACGAGATCGTTCTCGGCAAGACGGGCGACCGCCTCGCCCATCATCACCGGATCCGATCCGTACAACTGGAGACTGCGCGGTGATTCGTCGGGAGCAAACGTGATCATCCTGCGCGTGCGTTCGTTGCCGTGCACGAGTGCGGTTGCCATCACCATCTCGTTCACGTAGACGAGCCCGGGGCCGAATTCGCGACACAACGCGCGGAACGGCGCGTTCGTGACACCCGCCATCGGTGCGAGCACCACGGGCGGCGACACCACGTGCGTGCCGAGTCGCAGTGCAGCGGTCATCGGCGGTCCCGATGGCTCGCTGCACGATTCGTGCGCACCGTGTCGGTGACGAGCGAAAGATTGGGTACCGCACCGATGTCGAGGCCCGACGGGCCGTTATCCCGCAGGCGGTACCAACCCGCCGCCGCGATCATCGCGGCGTTGTCGGTGCACATCGCGCGGCTCGGCAGGGCGACGCGGAAACCGTCGGCGGCGGCGAGGCGTTCGACTTCGCTGCGCAGCAGCGAGTTTGCCGCGACACCGCCCCCGAGCACGACGCTTCGTGCAGAGGTTTCTCTCGCGGCACGCATCAGTTTGGCGACCAACACGTCGACGACCGCTGTCTGAAAGCTGGCGGCAACGTCGTCGGAAGAGACGTCGGGATGTTTGCGCACGTGGTTCATGACGGCCGTCTTCAAACCACTGAAGGAAAAATCGAGCCCGTCGTGCATCATCGCCCGAGGGAAATCGACCGCCCGCGGATTGCCGCGTTGTGCCGCCGCGTCGACCGCCGGGCCGCCCGGATAGCCGAGGTCGAGGAACCGTGCCACCTTGTCGAACGCCTCGCCTGCGGCATCGTCGATGGTTGCGCCGAGCAGGCGATAGTTGCCGGGGCCGTCCATCGACAGCAACAACGTGTTGCCGCCCGAAACGAGGAGAACGACCGCGGGGAACTCGAGATTCGGGTCGTCGAGAAGCGCCGCATAGAGATGCGCCTCGAGGTGATTGACCCCGATCAGCGGCACATCGAGGGCGAATGCCGTTGCTTTCGCCGCCGCGACGCCGACGAGAAGCGCCCCGATGAGACCCGGGCCGACGGTGACCGCGACGGCATCGATGCGTTCGTTGTGGATGTGTGCGGTGTCGAGGGCTTCGGCAACAACGGGGCCGATCAGTTCGAGATGGGCGCGGCTGGCGATTTCGGGAACGACCCCACCGAACTTCGCGTGGATGTCGATCTGGCTCGACACCACCGACGACAAGACGTCGGTGCCGCCCATCACGATGGCAGCCGCGGTTTCATCGCAGCTGGTCTCGATGCCGAGGACGACCGTGGCGTCGGTGACAGGGGCGTTGCGACTCATCGCGCCGACCCTTGGACACTTGCACGTCGCTCGTCTTCGATTGCGCGAAGTCGCTGGGCCTGTTCGTGCGAGCCGACGTCGTGGCACCACATCACGATGGCGTCCTCGACGTTCTCGTAGTACTTGCGTCGGACGCCGGCCGGTACGAAACCGAATCGGGCGTACAACGCCTGGGCCGCGGTGTTACTGACACGGACCTCGAGTGACATTCCCTGACAACCCCGC
The DNA here is from genome assembly GCA_018970175.1 of Acidobacteriota bacterium. Taxonomy (GTDB): domain Bacteria; phylum Actinomycetota; class Acidimicrobiia; order Acidimicrobiales; family Ilumatobacteraceae; genus F1-20-MAGs119. Next base: position 17,240 of record JAGWWV010000020.1, on the reverse strand, counting down.
TCGCGGGCCTTCCAGCACAGCTCGAGCAGCAGCTCCGTCGCAATTCCACGACGCTGCCAATCGGGATCGACCGCGATATTGGTGACATGCGCATCGTCGGGTGTGAACAAGATCCCCGCGTATCCGACCAGTTCCCCCGCGATGGCGCCGACGATGTAGTACCGCTCTCCGCGTTTGGCGAGGTCGAGCTCGGCGTTGAACACACCGGTGGTCCACGGCCGCGGGTAGACAACTTCTTCGATCGGCATGATCTGGCGCAGATGGCGCCGACGCATGACGTCGATGTCGAGGACCGGATTCATCGCGTCACCCAGTTGATTTCGGCATCGGGTGGACGGAGATACAGCGGTTCGGCCGGGTCGAGCGCCGCACCGGTTTCCACCTTGCGCGCCGCCAAACGGAGCAGCACCGACGCATGGGGAACGTGCGGATCGAAGGAGAACACGGTCGAACCCGAGCGATCGCCCATTCGCACGGTGTCGGGACACGACGCGAGCTGTTCGGCATAACGATTGGCACCGGTACCCACGATGAGGGCGCGCTGCCCACGGTCCATGACGTCTTCCAGCAACTCAGCGACATCACCGACGCGCGGCCGTCGCACCTCTTCCAGCTCGTTCGACGAGGAGAACGAGGAGAAGTTGTCGCGGTGCATCGACCAGTACACCTGACTGCGACGGGCGTCGAGAATCGGAACGACGATGTCGGCGTCGTCGACGTCGACCGGGGAGGCCGCCATCGCCCCATGGGCCACGACGGACAAACTGTCGATACCGACGACGGGGATCTCGGCGAGATTGGCGAGCGTCCGGGCGGTCGTGATCCCAACGCGCATTCCGGTGAACAGACCCGGACCGATGTCGACGGCGATTGCACTGAGGTCGTGGACCGTCATGCCCAGGTTGCCGAGCAGCAGTTGAATCGCGGGAATCAACGCCTCGACGTGACGCCGATCGCTGGCGACGTGCAGAGCTGCTTCGACGCGCTCGGCATCGCCAACCGCGACACTCACCTGCTCGGTTGCGGTGTCGATGGCGAGCAGCTTCACAGGTCACCCCAGTCGTCGACCATGAACCCCGAAAGTGCCGACCGAATCTTGTCCCAGCGTGCGTCCCAACGGCGTCCGACGGATCGCAAGGCGAAGTCGCGTTGATCATCGGCCTCGCCGACTGCGATGCGGACCTCGAGGTGATCGCCGATGAGGTCGTCACCGACGTCACCCCATTCCACGAACACCGCACCCGTGCGTGCAAGTTCATCGATTGCGAGATCCTCGATTTCGTCGGTATGCGACAGGCGATAGAGGTCGACGTGGTGGAGGGTCAGCGCGCCACCGCGGTACGTGTGCACCAGGTTGAAGGTCGGCGACGTCACCGGCTCGTCGATGCCCAGTGCCGTTGCGGCCGCCTGCGTGAAAGCCGTCTTGCCCGTTCCCATCTCGCCTGCCAACACGACGACGTCACCCGTGCGCAAGAAACCGGCGACGGCACGGGCGATGTCCGCCGTGTCACTGAGATTGTCGGCATGCAGGTACATGATGAAAAGACCGCATCACACGCTACGGGCGTAGACGCGGGGAACACGAGGACCGATTCCACAGGTGATTTCGTAGCCGATCGTGTCGAGGGCCCGCGCCCAATCCTCGGACCGAATCTGTTCGTCACCCTGACGGCCAATCAGCACGGCTTCATCGCCAACCACAACGGGGTCGTCACCGCAGTCGACCATCATCTGATCCATCGTCACGACACCGGTGATTCGACGCCGCTTCCCGCCGATCAGCACCGCGCCACCCTCTGACCACAGGCGGCGGGGCACACCGTCGGCGTAACCGATGGGCAGTGTCGCAATGGTTGTCGGCTTGTCGGTGACGAACCGGTGTCCGTACGACACGCCCTCGCCGGCACCGATGCGTTGAACGCGCGAGACGCGAGCATGCAACGACAGAACCGGTCGCAGCGACGCGCAGTGCTCAACCACACCGTCGCCTGGGATGATGCCGTACGTCGCAATACCCGCCCGGACGAACGTCCGACGTTCCGCGGGCATCGACATCGCACCTGCCGAGTTCACGGCGTGTACGGCCACACCGTCGGCAAGTGGACGAAGTGCGTCGATGACCGCGGCGAATCGCTCGGACTGAAGCCGATTCGCTGGGTGTTCGGGAGTGTCAGCAGCGGCAAAGTGGGTGTAGACCCCGGTCAGACGAAGTGCGTCGGCATTGGATGCGATGTGTGCAACGAGGGAAGACACCTCGTCGGGTTCGGCACCGACGCGATGCATCCCGGTGTCGACCTTCAGATGAACCGGCAACGCTTCGGCACCGACGCGACGAACTTCGGCTGCAAGTGCGGTCAGGTAGTCGAGTCGATACACGGTGGGAATGAATCCGAATTGAACGATGTCGGCAATCTCCTCGCCCGGTTGTTCCGAGAACACCAGGATCGGTGCATCGACACCCGCCTCGCGAAGTTCGATTGCTTCCGCGGTGATGGCGACGCACAGACCATCGGCGCCGGCTTCGAGGGCGGCTCGCGCGATGGGCACCGCGCCGTGGCCGTAGGCATCGGCTTTCACGACGGTCCAGACACCGGACGGTGCAACCATCGTGCGCAGGAGCGCGACGTTGTGTGCGTAGGCATCGAGGTCGACAACGGCCCACGCCCAACGGGTTGGTTCGGCACTCATCAGTGCCCTCCGTCGTGATGGGTCAGCTCTTCAACGAGATCGCTCGCCACGATCCCCGACTCGGGCAGGTCACGCAACGTCGCAGCATGTACAAACGCTCCCGCCGCGGCGGCATGCAACGGCGAGGCACCACGGGCGAGATGTGCCGCAATGATTCCCGTCAACACATCGCCCGAACCGGCCGTCGCGAGACGTTCATCCCCGGCCTCGACGAGCAGGGCGTCGCCCGACGGCTCCGCGATGACGGTGGTGGGACCTTTCAGCAGCACGGTCGCCCCCAATTGACCGGCCGCATCGCGTGCCGCGGCAATTCGATCGTGTCCCGGGGCCGAGCCCACGAGAGAACTGAATTCGCCGTCGTGGGGCGTGAGAACCGTCGGGGCGCTGCGGCGACCGATGACATCGGCTGCACGTCCGTGTCGGCCGTCGCGGGAGGCACCCAACAACTGCAGCCCATCGCCGTCGATCACGAGCGGTCGCGGACATCCGACGACGAAGTCGATGAATTCATCGACGAGTTCGTCGCCTCGTCCGAGCCCAGGCCCGATGAGCGCGGCGGCGAATCGGTCGACGTCGGCGAGCGCAGCCCGCGCCCAACCTTCGTGGGGTAGTTGCCGGTAGACGACTTCGGTCGGGACATCGACATCACCCGACGTCCCGATGCTCGAGAGGTGCACGATGCCCGCACCCGCGCGGTACGCAGCGGTGCACGCGAGTCGCGCGGCCCCCGCCATTCCGCGGCTCCCGGCGATTGCCCGGACCCCCGTGTTCCATTTGTGTGCCGTGGCACCTCGTTGGGGTACCCACGACACGACATCATCGTGTTCAACGACGGCGAGAAGCCTCGGGTCGACATCGGCTGCACGATCGATCGCAAGACCGATGTCGGCCACCGACACCTCACCGGCGAACGCCCGACCGGGATGCAACAACAAACCCGGCTTCGGGGTGCCGAAGGTGATGGTCATCGTTGCCCGTGCGGGATGCCCTCGCACCTCACCGGTCAGGGCATCGACGCCACTCGGAATGTCGACGGCAAGGACCGGGGCCCGTGTTGTGGGCGCGTTGTACTCACCCCTGAACCCGGTTCCGTAGGCGGCATCAATGACGAGGTCGCAATCGGCGAGGCGCATCGGCGCCCGCTCGGCATCAAACACCACGACGCGCGCTCCGCGGTCCTCGAGACGGCGCGCTGCGACCCGGCCGTCAGCTCCGTTGTTCCCCTTGCCCGCCAAGACGACGACACGACGCCCGTACGTGCCGTCCATCAGCAATCGTGCCGCGTGGGCAACCGCGTACCCCGCTCGCTCGACGAGCACCTCGAACGGCACGGCGCTGTTGGCATCGACGTGCCGCATCTGTTGGGGCGTGAGAACGAGTCGCACGTTTCCAGCGTACGGGTCAGAGCGCGGCGACGACCGCGATCGCGACCGAATCGGTATGACTGAGCGACAGATGCCAGCCATTCACCCCGCGGTCGGTCGCCAATTGCGCCGCACGACCCGACACCATCAGTTCGGGCGCACCCGAGGCCGCACGCCTGACCCACACATCGTGAAAGTCGAATGCACCGAGGCCGACTCCGAGGGCCTTCATCGTGGCTTCGCGCACCGCAAACCGTGCCGCGAGGGTTGCAGCGTCGTTTCCACGCTCGGCTGCCAGTGCAATCTCCTCGTCAGTGAAGAGGCGCGTGCGCATCGAGGGGGTGCGGTCAAGGGCCGCGCGGAAGCGTCCGACATCGACTGCGTCGACACCGATTCCCTTCACCGCTTCCCCTTCAGCATGTTCGCCTCAACGGGACCGCCAACGCTCTGCCGCCTCGGAAATCGGGGCAATCAGTGCGTCGGCAACGTTCAGGTCGGCCAAAAGGTCGTCGCGGAATTCGTTCTCGGTTTCCTTCACCCAGTCGACGAGTCGGTTGTAGCGGTCGTCATAACCAGTGAGAACACCCTTCATCGTCTTTGCATCGAGACTCAGATGGAATGCGACGTGGAGAAGCGTGATCCCCGTCGTTTCACCCGACTTCACTTCCGGCACCAGAATCACGGTGCGGCCGTCGGAACGTCCCCGCGTGACGAAAACTTCCTGGTCGCGGGCAACGCGGTGCTTCGTGCCGACGAGCGTCGCGGTGCCTTCGACGCGTGACTTCAAATCTTTCGACAAACCGGCGCGCTCGATGATGGTGATGGTTGCCGTGTCCGACGACCCGTTCTCGACGCGGTAACGGGTGAACCCGGTGACTGCGGCGACGGCGGGATCGAGGTCGGCAAGAACCTTGAGGGTTCGGTACGTGAGTCGATCGCGCGATGCTCCCGCACCGACAACCGCCTGCACGAGCGCGCGGTCCATGAGACCTTCGTCGCTGCGCGAGATGCCGACGGTCACCGTCTTTGCCTGGTGTCGAATCGCGTCGATCGGCCTCGTGAGTTCGTCGATCGCACGGGTGAGTGCGGCAGTGAGGTCGTCGAGCAACACTGCGGGTGTGACGACCTTGCCCGACTGCCGTTGGTATGTGTCGAGCGGATTGCGCGACATCAGATCGGTGAGGACGGAGCTCAACCGAACGGCTGTCGATGCCTCGAGCGTGCCGTCGTACTGCCCCGTCAAGAGAGCATCGCGGAACCGCGCCGCCGGCGCCGCAACGGCCTGACTGACGGTTGCGACGAGGGTCGCCGCATCAACGTGCGTCGCGGCGACGTCGCGGATGACTTCGCGTACCTCGCGCAACGGCCGTGCGGTTGAATCGATCGCGAGTGCCGCCTCGTAGCCGAACAGATGGCCGACCATCGCCGAGAGGATGAACGCAACGGACTGATCGATCTCGGGGACCACCAGGACGGCGCTGGCGGCATCGAAGCGCTGCTCCCCCGTCGTGGCAACGACGATCGGGGTCGCCTTGTGGGCGCGGTAGATGGCAATTTCCTTGGCGACATCGGAGGCCGTACCGCCCTCGAGGCCGGCCGCACACACGAGGATGAGCGGTTCGCACGAGAGGTCGATGTGCTTCTTGTCCTCGGTGATGTCGCACGAGATCGACTTGTAACACAGCTCCGACAGCTTGATTCGCACCTCGTGCGCGGCCACTGCGTTTGCTCCGTTGCCGACGACCGCCCAGTAACGCTTCGACGGTGCATGGCGACGGGCAGCATCGGCGATCATCGGGCGCTGTTCGATCACCTTGCGCATCGCATCGGGTACCTCCCGCAAGGCACCGAGAACACGGCCGCGGAGATCTGCCGACCCGAGACCCGCAGCCTCACTGATCGCACACGAGAGCAAAGAGCCTGCCGCTACCTGCGCATAGAAGGCCTTGGTACTTGCGACGCTCATCTCGATGTCGCGACCATCGGACGTGTACAACACGCCGTCGGCCCGCAACACGAGGTCGCTGTTGCGACGGTTGACGATGGCAATCATCCGCGCGCCTCGGGCGCGCGCAAGATCGACGGTGCGGTTCGTGTCGGTGGTGGTTCCGCTTTGGCTGACCGCGATGACGAGGGTGTCGGACATGTCGGAGCTGAGTCCGAATCCCGAGAACTCGGTGGCGGTCAACGCGTCGACATCGATGGCATCGCCGGTGAGTGCGACGAGAAGCGACACCATGCTGCTGCCGGCGACCGCCGCCGTTCCCTGTCCGATGATTCGGATGCGCCTGATCCGACCGTCGGCGAGTTCGCGACGAAGAAAGTCGGGAAAGACGTCGTTGTCGAGGTCGGCGACGCACAGTCCGTCGCGTTCGCGGATGCGCCCACGGATGGTCTTGCGGAAACTCTCGGGCGCCTCGAGGATTTCCTTCAGGAGAAAGTGCGGTGACTCCCCCCGGTCGATGTCGCGAGTGGTGACCCCTGCCGACTTGATGTCGTCGGCCGAGAGCCTTGACTCGGATCCGTCGTAGAGAAAGCGCTGCATCCCGTCAGTGCTGCCGGCATCTGTCGATCGCAGTTCGATGATCTCTCCGCGCTCGCCATCCATTCGGATGAGCGCGGTGGTCTCTTCCACGGTGCCGTAGGGCTCGCTTGCCACGATGAAACGGTCCTCGGCAAGACCGATGCACATACCCTGGCCGCTCCCCTTCAATGCGAGCATCACTCGGTCGGGTTCCGTTGCCGACACCGTTGCGATTGCGACGGAACCCTCGAACTGCGCGACCGTGCGCACGAACGCGTCCTTGAGGTCGACGCCGTCGCGAAGCTCTCGCGCCACGAGGCTGGGAATCACCTTTGCATCGGTGGTGATTGGTTCGGCGACCCTGAGCCCGTGCTCGACCTTCAGGTCCGCGTAGTTGTCGACGTCACCGTTCAACACCGCGAGCACGAGGGGCGACGACACCTCGACTTCTTCGCCGGTCACGGGGTGGGCGTTCGGCTCGGAGATGATGCCGACGCTCGCCCAGCGTGTATGACCGATGATCGTCACTCGCGCGCCGGGCGCCGCCACGACGTGGCGCAAGACATCATCGTCGAGGACCTGACGACGGATGGCGCGTGTGTTGTCACCAAGCTCGCCGATCTCGGCAGCTGCCTTGTAAACGAAGGTCCAGACGTCACCGGTGATGCGCAGTGACCTGGAAACGAAAAGCGGATCGTTGCAGCGTTCGGTCCATGTGGTGCCTGCCGGCAGACGATCGGCCGTGAGTCCATGGCCCCACACGACGACACCGATACCGGCCGAATCGCGTCCGCGCACTTCCATGCGATCGATCGCCGAGAGAGCCTGTTGAATCGCAAGGTAACCGTCGAGCGCCTCGGGAGACGACTGCAATCCGGCCAGTGCCTCGACCTCGCGTGCGGTGCGGAGGCGGTCGTTGTGCAACGACCAGAGAACGTCTTTTGCCGAAGCGATCGCTTCGGCCGCGTTTTCGATGGCCTGCGCATCGGCCGCCGCTTCGAGGTCGGATTCGATGGCCGCGAGCAGGGGCGTCAATTCCGCAACCGCGGATGCGATACCCGAGGCAAGTTCGCGATTGCCGACGAGCGCGTGCACGCCGGGCTCGCCCTTCAACAATTCGTCGGCTCTCGACAACACCTTCGATGCCTCCGCAACCCGGGATGCGTCGCGTTTCGTCAACAACGCACGGCTCTCGGCGAGAAGCGCAAGCACCTCGTCGCGGCCGGGCGCCGAACGGCCGGCCTTGCGGCTGAGCACGCAGATGATGCCGCACATGACGAAAAGCCTACCCCTCGGCTTCCCCGACGGAGTCGGCAATGCGTTGCGCGAACCGTTGCGCCGTCGCGTCGTCGTGCGCCTCGACCATCACCCGCACCAGCGGTTCGGTTCCGCTCGCACGCACGAGAATTCGACCGCGATCGCCGAGTTCCGCCTCGACGGCACGCACGACATCCCCGCACGCTGCGACACGAGCCTTGGCGTCACCGGCGACACGGACGTTGATGAGCACCTGTGGGAACGATGTCATTGCCGACGCTGCGACATCGGCAAACGTCGCGCCGGCGCGGCCCAACAAGGCGAGCAGCTCGACGGCAGCGAGGAGACCGTCACCGGTCGTTGCAAGATCGCGGCGGATGATGTGACCACTTTGTTCGCCACCGAGCACCGAACCACTGCGCTCGAGTTCGAGCAGTACCGAACGGTCGCCGACCGCGGTCGTGTGGACGTCGATGCCCGCTGCCGACATCGCGCGATGGAAGCCGATGTTGCTCATGACGGTGACAACGACCGAGTCGCCTACGAGAAGACCGCGCGACTTCAAGTCGAGCGCGGCAAGTGCGATGAGGTGGTCACCGTCGACGATGTCACCGTTGGACGTTGCGGCAATCAGACGATCGCCGTCGCCGTCGAAGGCGATGGCGACGTCGCACGGATGTTCCTTGGCGAGCATTGCCAGGTGCTCGGGGTGGGCAGCACCACAGTCGACGTTGATGTTGGTTCCGTTCGGTTCCGCATTGAAGAACCGCGGCTGAAGACCCAGTCGCGTAAAAGTTTCTTGCGCAACCCGACTCATCGCCCCGTTGGCACAGTCGACGACCAGTCGCATTCCGCGGTTGATGCCGACCCCGGATGCACAAACGTGGTCGACGTAGCGCTCGAGCGATGCCGACCCGTTGTCGTCGGTCGGCTGGATGAAGGCCTCGTTCGAAGCGACGAATGTTTCGTAGATCGCCTGGATGTCGGCTTCTTCCGCGTCGTTCAGCTTGGTGCCGCCGGGTCGAAAGAACTTGAGACCGTTGTCGGTGTAGGGGTTGTGCGAGGCGGTCACGACAGCCGCGGCAACACCACAGTGCTGAGCCAGAAACGCCACGGCCGGCGTGGGAGCCATGCCCACGTAGTCGACGACAACGCCCTCGGCTCGGAACCCTTCGGCAACCGCGCGCGCCAGGTCGGGGCTCGACTCACGCGGATCGTGGCCGACAACGACTCCCTGACAGCGCAACGCCCGCGCTGCTGCGCGGGCGAAGTACTGAACGGCTGTCGGCGTGATCTCGCGGTGTGCGACACCGCGGACACCGTCGGTGCCGAATCGCAACAAGGCGGATCAGCGCTTGGTGAACTGCGGTGCCTTGCGGGCCTTCTTCAAGCCGTACTTCTTGCTTTCCTTGCGACGTGCGTCGCGGGTGAGCAGCCCGGCCTTCTTCAGAGTGGGACGCAGTTCCTCGTCGAGCTCGACGAGTGAGCGAGCGATTGCCATGCGCAGCGCGCCGGCCTGGCCGTTGACACCGCCACCGTGAATCGTCGCGTCGACGTCGTACACCGTGTCGGTGTTGGTGACGCGCAGTGCCTCGGCGACGACCATGCGCTGGGTGGCCATCGGGAAGTAATCCTCGAAAGTGCGACCGTTGACGGTGACGACACCGGAACCCGAGCGCAGGCGCGCACGCGCGACTGATTCCTTGCGACGTCCGGTTGTCTGGGTGAGCGGCTGAGTTGCCACGATGAGTCCTCTTTTTCTTCTTCTTTTTCGTCTTCGACTGTTGCGGGTTCGTTGTTCGCCGAGGTGTGCGACCGTCAGCGAGCAGCTGCCTTCTTCAACACGACGGGTGTCGGTTGCTGTGCGGTGTGCGGATGGTCGGGTCCGGCGTAGACCTTCAACTTGGTGAGCATCTGGCGACCGAGGGGACCCTTCGGGAGCATGCCACCGATCGACAAGCGCAACGCCTCGGCCGGCTGACGATTCAACAGTTGCTGGTACGACTCGCTCTTCATGCCGCCCGGGTATCCGGAGTAGCGGTAGACCATTTCACGATCGGCCTTGCCCGACGTGAGGACGACCTTGTCGGCGTTGACGACGATGACGTGGTCACCGGTGTCGATGTGGGGCGCGAAGATCGGCTTGTGCTTGCCACGCAGCAAACGGGCGGCCTCGGTGCACAGACGACCGAGGACCATGCCTTCGGCGTCGATGACGTGCCACGCGCGCGTGATTTCGGAAGCTTTCGGAGAGTAGGTACCCATGGAATCTCTTTCGGACCCTGCGCCGACTGCGACAAGGGGCTCTAGAAGGATAGGGGCGTCCCACTGAAATCGACACGCCCGAAGCGGCCGCACACCCCCTGGAGCCAGGCCTCGACCCGATGGGCAAAGGCCTGCGTCGAGAAGTGGGTCTCGGCTCGCTGTCGGCAGGCGCGGCGCGAGAGGGTCTCCACGTTGCGCAGCGCTCCGGCAAGACCCGGGACGTCGTCGGGGGCGACGAGGTACCCCGTCTCGCCGTCGACCACGATCTCGGCCGGGCCGCCACGGCGGTACGACACCACGGGCACACCGCACGCCATGGCTTCGATCGCGACGTTGCCGAACGCCTCGGTCCACTTCGGAGCCATCACGAGCGCGGCACATTCGCCGATCTCCGAGCGGAGGATCTCGGTCGTGACGAAGCCGCGGTAGGTCACACCGTGCGGTGGCACACCGGCGACCGCTTCGTTCCACTCGTTCTCGTCTTGCCGGTAACCCCAGACATGAAGGGGTCGCCGCGCAGTGACGCACGCGTCGACCACGTCTCGCAGTCCCTTCTCGGCCGAGATACGACCGACGAATGCGACACGTCCGTCTGCGTTCGGCAGATCGACGAATGAACAGCTCTCGACGTCGACACCGCTGCCGACGATCGTTGTGGCGGTCCCACGGAGGAACGTCCCGGCTTGCGCATTGCTGTGCATCGCCACCGACCAGGGTGCAAGGCGCAGTGTTTCGTCGATGGCCCGATCCATCGCATCGGTGAGCGATCCCATCGATACGAGGTGTGCGACAGGTCGAGCAAGCTCGAACGTCTCATGAAACGGAAGTTCGTCGTAAGCGAGATTGAGAACGACGTCGAAATCGGTGCAACTGCGACGGGCGAAGCTCCACATGTTCGCCAACACGGAACCGACCGGCGACGGCACCACCGTTGATCGATCGACCAGCTGAATGCTGGGTTGCACGGTACCGGCGACGCGGTGCGTGACGTCGCCCACCGTCGCCGAGCCGTCGGGGGCGACAACTTCGACGCGATGACCGAGGGTCGCAAGTCCGGAGGTGAGTGCACGGATCGTCATGTCGACGCCACCGCCGATGCCCGAACCGATCGGACCGACGGGCGTCGACACGATGAGCACGCGAAGCCGGTGATTCACGTCGGGTAACCGACTTCCATGAGACACAGGCCGTGTGGCGGTGCGATGTGCCCCGCCATCGCGCGACTACCCGACCGGAGTATCCCGGTCATCTCACCCGCGCGACGGCGGTGCATGCCGACCTCGACGAGCGTGCCGACGATCGAACGCACCATTTGCTGGCAGAACGCGTTGGCCCGGATCTCGAAATGAAGGATCCCCGACCCGGCATCGCTCCACCGGGCGCTGATGACGCGGCGGGCCATCGACGGTTCGGGGGCGTCCTTGCTCGGTCCCGACAGTTTCGGCCGCCTGCAGAACGCCGAAAAGTCGTGCTCACCGATGAACGCATCGGACGCGAGTTGCATCGCACGCAGATCGAGCGGCGTGGTGACGTGCCACGAGGTGGCGGCTTCGAACGGGTTCCCCGTCGGCGTGTTGAGGACCCGGTATCGGTAGTGCCGCCACAGCGCGGAGAACCGGGCGTCGAAGTCCGGCGCTACCCACGCCGCGTCACGAATCACGATGTGTGGCTCGAGCATCGAGTTCAGACTCTTTGCGATTCGAACGAGGTCGCGGTTGATCTCGCGATCGGCGGGCAGGTCAAAGGTGACGACCTGTCCCCAGCCGTGCACGCCGGCGTCGGTTCGACCCGCACCGGTGAGAACGACTGCATGACCGGTGATCTGCCGCAGTGCGTCGGTGAGCGTTCCCGCAACGGTGGACACACCCGCGCTGATGGCAAAGCCATGGAATGGTTCGCCGTTGTAGGCCACAACGAGACGGACCCGCCTCGCGGCGGGTCCGGGTGTCTCTTCGTTCATGATGTCGGGCGCCGTGCGCCGGTGGCGCTAGACCAGCTCGATGCGCGCCATCGGGGCGTTGTCACCGTGACGTTCGCCGAGCTTCAGAATGCGCGTGTAGCCACCGTTGCGGGCCGCGTAACGCGGGGCAACTTCGTTGACCAGTTTGTTGGTCATTTCCTTGTCGCCGAGATATCCCTGGATCTGACGAATGCGGTGGATGCGCAACGGCGACTCTTCGCCCGCCTTCTTCGCCTTGGTGATGAGCTTCTCGGCGATTGGGCGTAGAGCCTTCGCCTTGGCTTCGGTCGTGATGATTCCTTCGGCGGCGAAGAGTGACGCAGCGAGGTTCGCCATCAGCAGGCGCTGATGTGCGGCACTGCCTCCGAATCGCTTCGACTTCTTGGGTGTTGCGGGCATGGCGGTCCTTTTCTTCGGGACGTTTCTTCGAAATGTGACTTACGGGCGCAGCGAGAGGCCACGCTCATCGAGCTTGGCGATCACTTCGTCGAGGCTCTTCTGGCCGAAGTTGGTGATGTTGAGCAGATCGTCGTAGCTCTTCATCAACAGCTCGCCGATGGTGTTGACTTGCGCACGCTTGAGGCAGTTGCGCGGACGCTCGGAGAGATCGAGATCTTCGATCGGCAGGTCGAGGTCGGGCGAACCGACATTCGCGCCGATGACCTCGCCGAGCTCGAGTCCCTGGGGCTCGTCGGAGAGGCTGGCAACGAGGTCGACGAGTGCGCGCAGCGTTGCACCGGCCGATGACAGCGCCTCGCGGGGCTCGATGCTGCCGTCGGTTTCGATGTCGAGAACGAGACGCTCGTAGTTGGTCGACTGCTCGACGCGGGTCGGCTCGATGTCGAACATCACGCGACGGACGGGCGAGAAGATGGCATCGATCGGAATGACACCAATGACGCGGTTCTCGGATTCGCGGTCACTCGACACGTAGCCACGGCCGCGCTCGACGGTGAGGTCGATGGCGAGATGGCCCTTCGCGTTCAGCGAAGCGATCTTGACCTGTGGGTTCAGGATCTCGACACCCGCAGGAAGACTGATGTCGGCGGCGGTGAGGTCGATCGGACCCTTCCTGTCGAGGCGCAGGACGACGGGTTCGTCACTGTCGGACACGATGACGATGTCCTTCAGGTTGAGGATGATCTCGGTGACGTCCTCGGCGATTCCTTCGATCGTGTCGAACTCGTGGAGGGCGGCATCGAAGCGCACCGTCGTGATGGCCGAGCCGGGGATCGACGACAAGAGCGTGCGACGCAGCGAGTTGCCGATTGTGTGACCGAAACCGGGCTCGAGCGGACCGACGGCGAACCGCTGGCGGTTGTTCTCGGGTTCGCCGATGGCTTCGACCGTGGGGCGCTGGATGACGAGCATGATGCTCTCCTTCGACTTTCTGGGGGATTACTTCGAGTACAACTCGACGATGAGCTGTTCGCGGACGGGGATGTCGATGTGTTCGCGCTGCGGGAGATCACGCACGGTGACTTCCTTGCCGCCGTCACCGGTCTCGAGCCAGCCCACGACGGAGCGGTCGAGCACATCGATGTTGTGCTGAATGACGATCATGTTGCGGGCCTTCGGGCTGAGGCTGATCTTCATGCCCTTCTTTGCCGTGAACGACGGGATGTTGACCCGCTTGCCGTTCACCAGAACGAGGCCGTGGCTGACGAACTGGCGGGCCTGCGGACGGGTGCTGGCCCATCCGGCGCGGTACACCACGTTGTCGAGACGCTGCTCGAGCAGGCGCAGCAGGTTCTCACCGGTCGGACCCGCGAGACGGTTGGCCTCGTCGTAGGTCTTGCGGAACTGGCGCTCGAGGACACCGTAGATGTATTTGGCCTTCTGCTTTTCCTGCAGCTGGGCGAGGTACTCGCTGCCGGCATTGCGACGACGGGTACGACCGTGGTGGCCCGGGGGGAACGGGCGACGGTCGAGCGCCTTGGTTCCCTTTTCGTTTTCGTAGATGTTGACGTTGAGGCGACGCGAGATGCGCACCTTTGGTCCGGTGTAGCGCGCCATGGCTCAGGCCCTCCGACGCTTGGGTTGACGGCAGCCGTTGTGCGGCACCGGGGTGACGTCCTTGATGCCCGACACTTCGATGCCGGTGTTCTGGATGGAACGAAGCGCAGTGTCGCGACCCGAGCCCGGGCCCTTCACGTGCACTTCCGCGCGACGCAGACCGTGTTCCATTGCTGCGCGCGCTGCCTTTTCGGCCGCAAGCTGCGCTGCAAATGGTGTCGACTTGCGCGAGCCCTTGAAGCCGACGCCGCCGGACGACGCCCACGAAATGACGTTGCCCTCGAGGTCGGTGATCGAAACGATGGTGTTGTTGAACGAGCTCTTGATGTGCACGACTCCGACCGAGACGTGCTTGCGCTCGCGCTTACGCGGACGGCGCCCACCTGCTGCTGGCTTGGCCATTACTTCCTCACTGCCTTCTTCTTGTTGGCGACGGTCTTCTTTGGTCCCTTACGGGTGCGGGCATTGGTGTGCGTGCGCTGACCGCGGACCGGCAGGCCCTTGCGGTGACGAACGCCTTGGTACGAGCCGATCTCGATCTTGCGCTTGATGTCCTGCTGCACGTCGCGACGCAGGTCGCCTTCGACGGTGAGATTCGCATCGACGTACGCGCGGATGCGGTTCGTCTCTTCCTCGGTCAGGTTGCGCACACGTTGGTTGTGGTCGATACCGAGTTCTTGACACATCTTGAGGGCGGTCGAGCGACCGACACCGTAGATATAGGTGAGCGCGACTTCGAGACGCTTCTCGCGCGGAATGTCGACACCTGAAATACGAGCCATTGATGTTTCCTTTTGCTACCCGGGGTCAGCCCTGGCGCTGCTTGTGTCGGGGATTTTCACAGATGACCATCACGTTGCCGTGGCGACGGATGATCTTGCACTTCTCACAGATTTTTTTCACGCTGGGGCGGACCTTCATGGCCTTCTCACTTCAACTTCACTTGAATCGGTAGGTGATACGACCACGGGTGAGGTCGTAGGGGGTGAGCTCAACTTGAACCTTGTCGCCGGGGAGAATGCGGATGTAATGCATGCGCATCTTTCCGCTGATGTGCGCGAGCACCTGATGACCGTTCTCCAACTCGACGCGAAACATCGCGTTGGGCAGAGACTCGGTGATGGTGCCCTCGAGCACGATCGCATCTTCCTTTGGTTTGGCCAGAAGAGACTCCTTCAATTGGACGGACTTTTGAGCGGATAACGGTTGTCGGGCGGGTACGAAATGACGGCGATACCTGCCGACAGGGCGTGGAAGAGGCTATCGGTGGCCAGGCCCAACGCCACAGGGTCGACCTGCCGTCGCGGACCCGTCCCCCGGGCCTCCCCCACCCAGCCGGGGCACGTCAACGGGCATCGATGATTGAGGTGATCCGCTCGAAGACCTGGTCGGGGGTTCCGACCCCATCAACCGGAAACAGGCGGTTGGTCGCGCCGTAGAACTCGATAAGGGGTGCGGTCTGGGTCTCGTAGAGGTCGAGGCGCCTGTTGATGGATTCGGGGGTGTCGTCGTCGCGCTGCACCACGTCACCACCGCAGGTGTCGCAGGTCCACGGCGAACGCACGACCGGCCCCGCCTGGTAGTTGGCGCCGCAGTCCCTGCACACGCGTCGGGCCGACAATCTGTCGAGCACCATCTCTCGCGGCACGACGAGGTCGATCACTGCGTTCAATGCACCGTCACCGGAGATGTCGTCGAGCGCAACTGCTTGGGCAACCGTGCGCGGAAAACCGTCGAGAAGGAACCCGCGTCGTCGGGCGTCGGCTTTGCCGAGTCTCTCGCGCACCAATTCAACGATGAGATCGTCGCTGACGAGACCGCCCGATCCGATGACTTCCGCAACGCTGCGACCAAGTGGTGAATCTTCCCGCACCGCGGCACGCAGCATGTCGCCTGTCGAGATGTGTGGCACGACGTAGTGACGCGACAATCGAACGCACTGGGTGCCCTTGCCCGAGCCCTGCCGGCCGAGCAAAACGATGCGTGTTCCCTTCGTCATGAATGGATCCTGTTCACGGAGATGACCGCCGCGGTGGTCGAAGCGCGGCCGACCGCTACTTCAGGAATCCCTCGTAGTTGCGGAGCATCAACTGACTGTCGATCTGTCGCATGAGTTCGAGTGCGACGCCGACTGCAATGAGCACCGTCGTTCCGGCGAACGGGAACGACTGGACGTCTCCGACCCAGAGAATGATGTACGGAAGAATTGCGATGAACGCAACGAAGAGCGCACCGGGCAGGGTGATTCGGTTGACCGTCTTTGCAAAGAAGCGTTCGGTTTGCGGTCCGGGGCGAATACCGGGGATGAAGCCACCCTGTTTGCGCAACTGATCGGCCTGTCGCACGGGGTCGAAGGCAATCGAGTTGTAGAAGTAGGCGAAAGCAACGATCAACAAGAAGAACACCGAGATGTAGAGCATGTTCTGGCTGTTGATGAGGTAATCGTTCACGAAACCCGCGATCGAACCGCGCCAACCCTCGGCGCTGCCCAGCATGTTCGAGGCCAGAACCGGCAGGAGAAGAATGGACGAGGCAAAGATGATGGGCACCACACCGGCCTGGTTCACCTTCAGCGGGATGTAGGTGCTCTGGCCGCCGTACATGCGCCGACCCACGACACGCTTGGCGAACTGCACCGGGATACGACGCTGGCCGAGCTCGACACGCACGACGGCATACAGAATCGCGATCGACACCGCGACGAGCACACCGAAGACGATGAACTTCTTGCTCTGGAGAATCGAGTAGTAGCTGTACGGCAGACCACTGACCACCGAGGCGAAGATCATCATCGACATACCGTTGCCAATTCCCCGTTGGCTGATCAGTTCACCAATCCACATGAGGAAGGCCGTTCCCGCGACGAGCGTCGGAATGACGAGCAGCGCCCGCGGCATGAAGGGATCGAGCAGCACCACGTCGGGCGCCTGAGCTGCGGCACCGAAGAACGCCGACCCGCGACCCTGACCGAAGATGAACGTGAGACCGGCTCCTTGCAGCACTGCGATACCGATGGCGACGTAGCGCGTCCACTGGGTGATCTTGCGCTGGCCGACGGCACCTTCTTGTTGCCATTCCTCGAGCTTCGGAATGACGACGGTGAGCACCTGCATGATGATGCTCGCGGTGATGTACGGCATGATGCCGAGCGCGAAGATCGAGAACG
>JAGWWV010000002.1 GCA_018970175.1 Acidobacteriota bacterium | reverse complement strand
CTGCGCCCACCGCTACGCCCGGCGGTGAGCCCACACCGGCCCCGGGTCAGGTGTCGCAGGCAAACCCCGCTCCCGTCACGACCCCACGGACGGCCGGAGCCCCGGTACCGAATTCGTCCGCGTCGAACGGCACGGTTCGGTCGACGACCATCGCCGAAAAACCGGCATCGTCCGATCCGTACGCAAGCACATTGAAGGCGAAGTGCATCGTCTTCAAGCCCTGCAACGTTGCCGTGCCTGCGCTCAGTGGAGTCGACAGCGCGTCGCTACGTGGTGCACCGAACGGAGTCCGCTTCGATGTCCGCGGCGCGAAACTCGTCGGCGTTGCGCGCAAGAAGGGCGTCTTCAAGGTGGTCATCACCGGTCGGTTGAACGACACGACCGGCTCCGTCACCGTGAATCTCACCGTTCAGTGAGACCCTGATTCGCGAGACCCAGATTTTCCATGAAGGCCCACGACACCCGATGAACGGGCGCCGTGCCGTGTGCCCGCAGCCCGTCGCGGTGCTTGGGGCACGGATACCCCTTGTTTCCCGCGAAATTCCAGTGCGGGTACTCGACCGCAAGATCACGCATCATTCGATCGCGCGACACCTTCGCAAGTACCGACGCTGCGGCAACCGATGCCGAGATCGAGTCAGCCTTGACGCGCATGACGACGCGCGGCACGAGCGGTGAAACGAAGTCCCACTTTCCGTCGGCGATGACGGCGTCGACGACGACGCCGAGACCCGTCACCGCACGCTTCGTCGCGAGGCGCTGTGCATTGCTCATGCCGAGCCGGTCGCACTCGTTCGACGAGACAATGCCGAGTGCCCAGTGCGCGCATTGCGCGGCAACTGTGTCGAAGATCGCCTCGCGCTTCTTTTCCGACAACGCCTTCGAGTCGCGTGCCACCAGTTCACCGACCGACACGTCGGTTCGCACGACCGCGGCACACACGACGAGCGGTCCGGCCCACGAACCCTTGCCGACTTCGTCGACCCCCGCAACGACGGCGGCACCGTCGGTGCGTAGCTCGTCTTCAATCTCGAGTGTGGGTGCGGGCTTCACGCCTCGAGCACGATCCCGGGTGTTCCCTCGGCGATGAATCCGGCACGCCACCAACCCTGCGCGGCGAGCTCGCCCTCGCGCGTCGGCGGTACCGCCGCAAGCAACCCACCGGAGGTCTGCGGGTCGAAGCACAGCGCGGCACGTTCGTCGGGTGCGTGAGTGACGGCTCGACCCTCGACGTACGCACGGTTGCGTGGGTCGCCGCCCGTGCGCAGTCCGTCGGCCGCGGCCTTTGCCGCCCCGGGATAACTGACGATGTTCGAGGTCTCGATGTGGAGGCGCACGTTGCCGCGCTCGGCAACTTCCCAGCCGTGGCCGGCGAGTCCGTATCCCGTCACGTCGGTGACGGCGTGCACGTCGTCGCCGAGTTCCCGCAGTTGGTCGGCTGCACGTCGATTCAACACACGCATCCCGTTGATTGCCGCGCGCTTGTCGGTCGAGCAACCACCGGCGAGGGCGAGCGCGGTACCAATGGGCTTCGACATCATCACGACGTCACCCGGCTTCGCACCACCCTTGCGCCAGATCTTGTCGGGGTGCACCACACCCTGCACGGCAAGGCCGAAGATCGGCTCGGGGTTACGAATTGTGTGACCCCCTGCGATGGAGCCACCGGCCTCGGCGACGACCTTGCTCGCCGCGGCGAAGATGGCGGTGATCGCGTCGTGCGGAAAGTGTTCCGGAAACGCGGCCACGTTGATCGCCATCACGACGTGAGCACCCATCGCAAAGACATCGCTACAGGCGTTGGCTGCCGCGATGGCACCGAAGTCGTCGGGGTCGTCGACGAGCGGAGGAAAGAAGTCTGTGGTGCTGACGAGAGCCACATCGTCGGTCACCTTGTAGACGGCCGCATCATCGAAAGGAGCGAGACCGACGAGAAGCGATTTGTCAAACGAGCCGGGCAGTTCCGCCACCAACTCGGACAGCAGTGATGCACCCCACTTGGCGGCGCAGCCACCGCACGAAGTCCACTCGGTCAAACGCAGTTGTGCACTCATCGGCTGGATCCTACGAAACCAACCACAGGGCGTCACCACCCGCGGTTCCCGCGTTCGACCATGTCGCGTCGACACCCGAAGTGAGACGTACGTCGGGCGACGACGATTCCCACAACACGGCCGCGTTCTCGCCGTGCCAGCGCAGCGCGAAACCAACGCGCGCACCCGATGGCCCGCACAAGCCGTGTGCCTCGAAGTTGATGCCCTTCCAATCATCGGGAATACCGCGCGGCAAGAAAACACCCGTGTTGTCGGCGCGCACCGACAAAAGTGACTGTTCGACGTTGGCGATCACGGTCGTCGCGGGGCGCGCGGACCAACCGGAGCGACCCTCTCCCGCGACGCGGGACCATGCCTTGGCGACATCGCGGACCGCTCGTGGCTCACCAGCCTTGGCGAGCACCGACTGCAGGCCGGCCACCGCGTGGGCCAGCAAGAAACGCGGATGTTGGTCGGCAGTCGCAAGACAACGCTCGGCCAACGGCACCAACTCGTCGATCCAGATGTAGGGGTTCTCGCCGAGGCGCACGAGTTCGATCCCGCCGATCAGCGCACCGAGCGGGTCGTCGGACGGGTTCGGGATGCCGCACACGAGAAGCTCGCAGCGTGCGGCATTGACCTCGTCGAACGCCTGTGCGATCGGCGCGTCCGCGCACACGAGCCTCGATGCGGATTCGACGACCTGCAACCAACCGCGCGACACCTGCACGGCAGAGGGAAGCGCCCCAAGGTCGACCCCCGTCGGCGTGTCGCCGAGGGGCAACGCGACCCGCAGTGTGCTGCGGTGCGCGAGAGGCAGCGCAATGCTTCCCGCCGGCAGGTCGATGCCGGGTATCTGCTGGTTGGGCACCGGACGCGAGGTGACAAGGTCACCACGCGTCAGCGCCACGGCAACCGACGTGGGCGAGTCGTTTTCGAACTCGACGACGACCAGCCCACCGTGGTCGGCCACCGCCCAGATGCGCTGCACGACGTCGCCACCCAGCACGCGCATCTTCGTTTCGACAACGGGCGTGCCGGCGAGAGTCTCTTGCCGCAGACCCGCGATTCCCGCGGAATGCCAGCGTTGCTCGTCGGCGACGTGCCAATCGAGAATCGGCGAGCCGTCGGTCAGTTCGATTCGGCCGCAGTCGTCCACCGTGGCGTGATGCTTCCCACCACGGACACCAACGAAGGTCACTCCAACTCCGAAGTTGTTCCGGTGTCGCTCACTCGAGCTCCGACCTTCCACCACGAGCCATGAGGTTGGCGAGTGCGTCGCGTGCGGCGACTCCGTTGTGGCACACCTCGGCGACTTGTTCGCAGATCGGCATGTCAACCCCGTGGTGCTCGGCCAGGGTGCGCACCGTGTGAGCGCTCTTCACTCCTTCGGCAACCATCTTCATCGCCGCAAGCACGTCGTCGATCTTCTCACCTCGACCCAGGGCCTGACCAACTTGGGTGTTGCGACTCTGCTGCGACGAACACGTTGCGATGAGATCACCCATGCCCGCGAGGCCCGCAAACGTCACCGGCTGCCCACCGAGGACGGTTCCGAGGCGCGCCATTTCGGCCAAGCCGCGGGTGATGATCGTCGCACGGGTGTTGTCACCGAAGCCCATGCCCGCGGCCATTCCCGCTGCTATGGCGATGACGTTCTTGACGACGCCACCCACCTCACAGCCGACGACGTCGGGATTGGTGTAGACGAGAAGGCGCGGGTTGGAAAAAATGCGCTGCAGTTCGCGCGCGATGACATCGTCGTCGATGGCCACCACCGAGGCGGCCGGCTGACCGTCCATGATCTCTTTCGCGAGGTTCGGGCCGGTGAGCACCGCCGCCGGGTGCCCGGGAAGTTCGTCGGCGACGACTTCGGTCATCCGCTTTCCCGTTTCGCGTTCGAGACCCTTCGTCAGGCTGACGATCGGCACCCAGGGGCGCACCAACGGCGCCGCGGCGTTCACCACCTCACGAAAGCCGTGCGAGGGAACCGCCATCACCACGACGTCGGCATCACGCACGACTTCTTCCAGATCGCTCGAAGCCCGGAGTTCGTCGGGCAACGGCCTGTCACCGAGATACGACGGGTTGCGATGCGTCGAGTTGATGGTGAGCGTCGTGTCGGCATCGCGCGCCCACAGCAACGTGGGGGTGTTGAGGGCCGCCATCGACGCAACCGTGGTACCCCACGAACCTGCGCCCACCACACCCACGCGAATCGGCATGGCGACAGCGTATTACCGATCGACTCGCCCCATTTTCGGCGCATGCCTCTCTAGGCTGACGCCGTGGTTTCGTCGGCGGCGCTCGTGATGCCGCTCAAGTCCTTCAACAGCGGCAAGGGTCGCTTGTCGCCCGTGCTCGACGCGGCCTCCCGCGAGCGCCTCTCCCGTGAGTGCGCCGAGCGAGTCGTTGCAGCAGCGGGCAATCTGGTCGTTCTCGTCGTCACCGACTCCAACGATGTGCGGGAATGGGCCGCCGCACAACCGGTGTCGTGCATCATGCAGTCCTCTCCTGGTCTGAACGGCGCCGTCTCCGACGGCGTCACGTGGGCCCGGGAAAACGGCTTCGCCAGCGTCGTCGTGGCGCACAGCGACGTTCCCCTCGCCTGCGACGTGACCCCGTTCATCGATACCGACAACGTCGTGATCGTGCCCGACACGACCAACGACGGCACCAACCTGCTCTCGCTTCCCACGTCGTGCGGGTTCACTTTTCATTACGGACCCGGAAGTTTTCGCCTGCACGTCGACGAGGCAATGCGGTGCGGCTTTGCGCCGCGCGTCGCGCTTTCCGACCAGTGGTCCCTCGACCTCGACAACCCCGACGATCTCGTCGATCCTCGAATCCGGGAGGTGTTTCCATGGCTGCCAACGAACCGGGTCAGCCCGCGGTGAGCTCCGTCGATCCATCGACGTACAGCGCGAACCTCGCGGTTCCTGCACGTGCGCTGGCGGTCGGGGCGCACCCCGACGACATCGAATTCGGCTGTGGCGGCACTCTGGCGAAGTGGGCCGCCGAGGGCTGCATCATCCACTATGCGGTGCTGACCGACGGCTCGAAGGGCACGTGGGACGTCAATGCCGACACGACCGCCCTCGTTGCCGCTCGACAGGCCGAGCAACGCGAGGCCGCGCGCCGGATCGGCGCCACCGGCAGCGTCACGTTCCTCGGCGCGGTCGATGGCGAGCTGGAAAACACCCACGCCATGCGCGACGCTTTGAGTCGTCTCATCCGCATCGTGCAGCCCGAGGTCGTTCTCGGCCACGATCCGTGGAAGCGCTACCGACTCCACCCCGACCACCGGGCGGCAGGATTTCTTCTCACCGACTCGATCGTCGCGGCACGCGATCCGCATTTCTTCCGCCACCACTTCGACGTCACCGACCTGCAGACCGGCCAACCACTCGCCCACCACCGCCCGTCGATGCTGTTGCTGTGGGAAGCAGACACGGCCAACCACGTCGAAGACGTGTCGACGACCCTGGAGACGAAGTTGCACGCGCTCGAAGCGCACGCCAGTCAGTTCGAGTCAACGATGAAGGCGAAAGACGACGCAGCTCTCGCGTCGTTCCGCGAAAGAATGCGCACTCGCCTCGGCACGCTCGGCGCGCCCCACGGCTTTGCGGCCGCCGAGGTGTTCCACCTCATGCGCGATCTCTAACGGGGCTGACGTCCCGGGCCGGCCGGGCCCGCGAAGGCCTGTGCGAACGTCGTCCATTCCCGTGCGAGGGCACCGTCGGCGACGAGCGCGGTGTCATCGACGTGACGCCGCTGCGTGACGAGAAGCGCAAAGTCGAGCGCCGTGCCCGTGATCGATTCCGGAGCCGCTTCGTTGCCCCACGACCACGTCGAGCCGTCGGGTGCGACGAGACGCACGGCAATGTCGGCGTCGGGCACCGCAAGACCGCGTGCGCGGTAACTGTTCGGACGCGCCAAGACACCGATGTGGCACACGTGCTTGAGCCGTGCCGACGTGACGATGGGTTTGCCCAGGGCGTCGGAGATGTCGACACCGTGCGCCCACGTCTCCATCAATCGAGCGGTGAGGAACGAGGCGAGCGACATCGATGGTCCGTACCACGGAACACGCACCGACTTGTCGGCGGCGCGACCTGCGGCGATGAGCGCGGCGCTCTCGGCACGCCAATCCATGAAGAGCTGCTGCCCGGTGACGGCCCGCCCGTGGGCAACGGACGGGTCCCCGCCCTTGGCGAAGTTCGCCATCATCTCCTGGGTATCGCGGGCGAACCCATCGTGATCACGAACGGCGAGAGCCGCCCGGATGTCGAAGAAGTGCAGGTGGGACACTGAGTCGGCCACATCCCAACCCTCGGCGGGCGTCGGGGTCCTCCAGGCCCGTTCGTCGATGTCGGCGACAAGGCCGGCCAGACCGGAGTGCTCGGCTTCGAGATCTGCGATCACTCGCTCGACTGCGTCACTGCCCGGTGCGCTCGACATGTCGCGCACCCTAAATGATTCGGCCCGTAAATGGCGACTGGGGGGCTTTCGCCCCCCAGTCTCAACGTTCCGAACCGAAGCGTTATTGCTTGGTTATTACTTCTTTGCAGCCTTCTTGCGAGCTGCCTTCTTGCGCTTCGGAGCGGCCTTCTTTGCGGCCTTCTTCGGAGCTGCCTTCTTTGCTGCCTTCTTGCGCTTCGGAGCGGCCTTCTTTGCGGCCTTCTTCGGAGCTGCCTTCTTCGCTGCCTTCTTGGCGGCCTTCTTAGGTGCTGCCTTCTTTGCTGCCTTCTTCGGAGCGGCCTTCTTACGGGCCTTCTTTGCTGCTGCCACTGTATTTCCTCTCTCTAATTTGTTTACTTACGGTTTGGATTCAACTCTGCCTTGAGCGTTGAGCTCGCGGAGAACTTCATTGCGGTCGAAGCCGGGACCGTCACTGCTGCACCCGTTTGCGGGTTGCGACCAGTACGGGCCTTGCGCTTCGTGGTGCTGAACGAGCCGAAGCCCGGCCACGCAACCTTGTCGCCCTTCTTGGTGATCTCGATGACCACATCAAAGAACGCTGCGACTGTCCGCTCGGCATCTGCCTTGGAGACATTTGCTTTCTGAGACACCGCATCAATGAGCTCTGCCTTGGTCATGTTGTTATTTCCTCCTCGGAATCGGAGCGTTGTGCACTACATATCTGAATACGTTGAAACGACGATTACAAGCATTTCGACGCTTCGAGGCCGTGCGATGCAAGCATTTCGCGCCTCGAGCGACGTCCCAAAAAATGGGATCGGTGCAGCACCGACACGGTGATGTCGCGAATCGCACGCACCGATTTGCCATGCGGTCACGTTCGACGGCAGTTGCGGCGGCTCATTCCGGCGTGCCGGCGCAAACCCTTTGTTTGCAAGGGTTTGCGAGGGTCGTTCGGGCGATGACGCGCCCCGCGATGCGTCGATTGACGCGTCGCCGACGACGACTTCTCCGCGCGATGGAGGGTCTTGCGATCGCACGCGTCGATCACCGCAACGGAACCGTCGATCCGGCAAAAAATCGGCTCCAAAAAAATTCCGAAAAATTTCTGCGCGAGGACCCCTTCGGAGCCCCAAATTCTCGATTCGGGACGATCGACGAGAGTCCACCATTCCGACCCCGTCATCGGCAACACTCTGCAACGTTGCGTCGGACACTCGCTCTGTCAGAAAGGGGTGGCGATGACTGAGACGCGCCACATGGCCGGTTTCAATTCATTCCTCCTCCACGAAGACCAAGCAACACGACAACGAACACGTGTCGTCCTCGACACGTCGGTACTCATCGGTGATCCATCGAGCTTGACGTCGTTTCCCGGCAGCGAGGTTGTCGTTCCGCTCACCGTCGTCGAAGAACTCGACGGGTTGAAGACTCGCCTCGACGATGTCGGCCGCGCCGCGCGTACCGCACTGCGCACGCTCGAAGATTTGCGTCGACAGGCAGGCGGCGTGCTCGATACTCCACTCGAAGTGCACGCGGGTGCCGAAGGTGGCAGCGTCCACATCGAAGTGAACGGAATTCAACGCCACCTCCTCGTCGAGCACGGCCTCGATCCCGAGATCCCCGACAACCGCATCATCGGAGCCGCCCTCGGCCAGGTCCGCAGCGGGCCGACACGGCTGATCTCCAACGACGCGGCCCTGCGGATCAAGGCGGCCCACCTGGGTATCACCGCCGATGAACACCAACCGGTCGGCCGGGCGGCATCGACGCGACCGATGGGATGGACGTCGTTGCCCGCGCCGTACCAGGTCATCGACGACCTCTACGCAGCAGGTGCGATCCCTGCCGATGCGGTCGAAGACGGTGGCGACCAGCCGGAGAACTCGTTTGCGGTTCTGCGCGATGGCTCGCACTCGGCTCTCGCCCGTCGTCGCCTCGACGAGTGGGTGCTGCTGCCGAACAACGCAAGCGAAGCGTGGGGTCTGCGTGCGCGCAGCAAAGAGCAACGCTTCGCACTCGAGCTTCTGCTCGACCCCGAAGTCACCGTCGTTGCCCTTGACGGCAGGGCGGGCACTGGCAAGACCGTGATGGCCATCGCGGCGGGTCTCGAACAAGTTGTCGAGCGTCGTCTGTACGAACGACTCGCCGTGTACCGACCGCTCGTGCCCGTTGGTCGAGCCGAGGTCGGTTTCCTTCCCGGTGGTCTCGACGAAAAGCTCGACCCATGGATGTCGGCCATTCACGATTCGATCGTGGCCCTCACCGATCAACGTTCGAGCCGCGATGCCCGACGCCTGATCGACGACCTCATCGCTCGGGGTCAGTTGTCGCTCGAATCGGTCACCTTCCTGCGCGGTCGGTCACTCCAGCGTCAGTTCGTCGTCGTCGACGAGGCCCAGAACCTCGAGCCCACGACCCTGAAGACGATCCTCACCCGCGTGGGTGAAGGAACAAAGGTGGTCTTCACCGGCGACACCAGCCAGATCGACGCGCCCTATATGGGAGAGTCGAACAATGCCCTCGCCGTCTTGATCCAGGCCTTCGGGGGCCAGGAATGCTTCGGGCACGTCACCCTGGCGGCCTGCGAGCGCAGCGAGGTCGCAAGCCTTGCTGCCGAGCTCCTCTGAGCTGTGCCGCTCAGCCGGTTTGGGGTTGACGAAATGTTTAGCACTAAAACACTTGACTTTTGACCTAACCGGTTTTAGTATTAAATGAGAGCGGTTGGGGCGCCCCCTCCCTGCCCCACCGCCACCCTCGCAATACAGCAAGTCAAAACCCTGTCGGAATCTCAAGAAAAGGAAGTCGGTTTCCCCCCATGCAGACCTCCACGATGACCACCGTCAGCTTGACTTCGCCGTCGGCCAGCCATTGGACCGACTTCGCGATGTGCAAGGGGCGCACGGCCTTGTTCTTCCCCCCGAAGGCCGAGCGCCCCCAAGCACGCGCACGTCGAGAGGCCCGAGCGCGCCAACTGTGCGCTCAGTGCCCCGTGATGGCCCCCTGTCGTGAATTTGCCCGCCAGAACCACGAGTACGGGTTCTGGGCCGGTGAGAGCGAGGAAGACCGCCACCTGGCAGGTTTCACCGTCGCTGCTCCGATCGGCATCCGCGCACGTATGCCGCGCAGCGCCTAAGACCCAGTCACTGGACCTCCGTCGCATTTTGGTGATTCGTGGCGAACGGTCACAATTGACCGCATGACTCCCGACGAACTCGTTCGAACGTTCATCAACCACATCGAGGCAAAAGACCTCGATGCCGCGTGCGCCCTCATGTCCGACGATTGCGAGTACGACAACGTGCCGATGGCAAAGGTGTTCGGCATCGAGGCCGTCAAGCAAATTCTCGGCCCGTTCACATCGGGATGCAGCGAGATCAACTGGGTGATCGTCCGTCAGTCGGCAACCGGCGACATGACCTCCGGTGTCGTTTTGAACGAACGCATCGATCGCTTCAAGATGGGCGAACGTTGGGTCGAACTCCCCCTTGCCGGTGTGTTTGAAATCAAGAGCGGCAAGATTTCGTTGTGGCGCGATTACTTCGACCTCGCGACTTTCCAAAAAGCGATGGCGGGCTGAGGCCGCAGCCCGCGCCGTCACACCGCCCACCTAACGTGCGCCCCATGCGACAAAGAAACGCGGCCGACGCCGATACCCGTCCGATCGCCCGCGTCGAGTTTCTCGTCGTCGACGTCGAGACAACCGGTCTTTCCACGTCCGACGACGTGATCCTGCAGGTAGGTGCAGTTGTCACCGATGCGAGCGGCCGCATCAAGCGCAGTTTCTCCACCTACGTGCGCCCCGGCAACGGTTCACTGCCCTGGGACACTCCCCAACCGCCCGCACACGAAATCCACGGCATCTCAAACGACGATGTCAATCGCGGTCTGCCGACTCGCCGCGCCCTGCGTCGGTTGCGCCGCCTAGCCCGCCGCCGAATCCTCGTCGCGCACAACGCGAAATTCGACTACGGCTTCATCTCGTCGGAATCCCTTCGCCACGCCGTCCCGCTACGTGTCGACAATCCCGTCTGCACCCTCGAGCTCTCGCGCAAACTCGACCCGAAACGCGCCGAGTCACACCGCCTCGCCACGCTGTGCGAGCGCTACGGCATTCCCCTCGACAACGCGCATGACGCGCTGTGCGACGCAACAGCGACCGCGCGGCTCTTGTCGATTCTCATTAAGAACCACGGGGCAACAACGGTTGGCGACCTGCGCAAGATCAGCGCCCGCAAAGCGGCGTAGCGAATCAGGCGTAACGGGCGCGAATGCGTCGTGCGGTTGTCGCAGCCAGATTCACGTACTTCGCCGGTGCGACGACTTTTGCGTCCTTGCCTGCACGCACGAGAAGCCGGCCGAGCCAATCCTCGTTGGCGACATGAAGCTTGACCTCGAGCACACCCGACTGCAACTTCTTCACACCGCGGGTCGGGTACCGCTCGGCGACCCAATGGGCCCCCGGCTTCAGGTGCAGCACCACGTTCTCGGCATCGGCCGACCAATTGAAGCCCGGCTCGCCGGGCAGCGTGGGCAAACCCGATGGATCGGCAAAGCGACCCGTGCGCTGCGTGTGTTCCATTCGATCGAGGCGGAACTGGCGACGCTCACCCGAGAGGTAATCGAACGAGTCGCAGTACCAGTGGTCGCCATCGACCCACAACCGCATCGGCACGATGTCGCGCCGCGTCGACTTCTCGCTGATCGGTGAGAAGTAATCGATCGTGACGATTTCATGCGAGGCGGCGCTGTCGGCCAACTCCGCCAGTTTCGGGTCGTCGGGCTGGCGCACGACAACCGGCGCATCATCCGCGACACCCGGCAACTTGGCGAGCGCCGATGCCAGGGCCGACGACGTGGAATCGCCGACGACTGCGAGCGCGGCCTCACCAACGGCCTTCAACGTGAATGCTTCTTCGACGGTGAGACGCAGGGGTCGCGTGAAGATCCGCGGAATCTCGATCCACACGTATTCGTCGTCGAAATAGATCTCGATCAGTTCGAGTGGCGAGTACGGCGGCGTGCCGCAGAACGTCGACATCGTGAGGTCGGCGACCAACGTGTCGCGGTCGAGGCCGAACGTTCGCGCCATCTCGTCGATGCGCACCCGTTTGCGCTCGAAGAGCCACGGCAACATCACGAGCAGACCCTGCACGCGATCGGAGGCTTTGCGGCGCTTCACCGCGTACCTGCCAGGGAGTCGAGCCATTCGACGATGTCACTGCGAACCTCGGGTGGCGACAGGACCTCTGCCCCCGCGACGAGACCGAGCACCCAGGAACGGAACGCCGTTCGGTTGGCACACGGAACCGCGACGATGACGGCATCGTCGAGACGTTCGACCACACAGTCCTCGCCGAAATCGCGCATCACGCTGGGCGCGAGTTTCGCGCTGACGAGCACGCGGGCGACTGCTCCATCGGCGTCGCCCAGCATCTCGGCGTCGGTTGCCACTGCGGCCTCGATGTCGAAGTTTTCCGGCCGCTCGAACGCATCGTCGGTGGTTTTCACCGCACCGGTGATCCGGTCGATACGGAAACTACGGATTGCCTTGCGCCCAAGGTCGTGACCAACGACGTACCAGTAGCCGCCCCGACTGAGAAGACCGTAGGGATTGAGTGACCTGCGCGTGCCGCCGGCGTAGTCGAATTCGACACGAAGGTTCTTGGCTGCGGCAGCCGCAAGTTTTGGCAGCAGCTCACTGTTGACCGGAAGAAGAACCTGCGGGCCCGCCGGCATGTCGGCTTCCGCGAGGTTCAACTTCAGTCGGGCCCGCTCGGCCCACGCCGAGTCGACGTGAACGACTGCGAGTGCGAGTTGCAACGCCCGCTCTTCGTCGGCGGTGAACTTGATGTTGGCGAGTTGCATTTCCCGTCGGTCGATGCGGTAACTCGACACCCCGGCCTGGCTTCCGCCGAGGACGATCGCATCGATCGGGATTCCCATCTCGCGCAGGACGGCCTTGTCGCGTTCGAAGAGCGAACGGTCGTGGTACATGTTCGTCGCAAAATGAATGTCTTCGAGCGTGCGGTAGTTGCTGTCGTGGGTGAGCACGGCGAGCAGATTCAAGAGACGCTCGGCCTGGTCTTTCGGCTTGTCGACCCGTTTCGTGACGGCTTTCTTTGCGGCGGTCTTTTTTGCAACGGCTTTCTTCGCGGCCGTTTTCTTTGTCACGGCTTTCTTGGCCGCGGTTTTCTTCGCCGTCTTTTTTGCCGCCACGGGGGCTACTTTGCCACGCCCGTGCTACCCGCTTTTGCGGCATCGATGATTTCGCGCACCAAGGCAACGACCTGGTCGGCGGTTGATCCGGGGCTGAGAACTCCGGCAACGCCGGCGGCCTTCAACTTCGGGGCGTCCTGGTCGGGGATGATTCCACCGACGATCACGGGCACGTCGACGCCGCGCTCGCGCAACTTGTCGACAACCTTCGGCGCGAGGGTCATGTGGGCACCCGACAGCATCGACAGCCCGACCGCGTCCACGTCTTCGTCGACGGCGGCCGCTGCGACTTTCTCGGGGGTTTGGAAGAGCCCCGTGTAGATGACTTCGAAGCCCGCATCGCGAAGAATGCGAGCCACCACTTTGACGCCGCGGTCGTGACCGTCGAGGCCGACTTTCGCGACGAGTACCCGTTCACCTGCCATGGCGTCGAAGTCTACGGGTGACGCTCAGGCGAGCGTCAGGTGAAGGTCGAGTTTCTGCAGGCCGCGCAACATGAACGACGGGTGGTAATGGAAGTCGTTCGTTTCGGCGAATTCCCACGACGCCACCCGGTCGGCGAGTTTCTCGAAGGCGATCTGCAGTTCCAGACGTGCCAACGGCGCACCGATGCAGAAGTGGATGCCCTTGCCGAACGCGAGGTGCTCCTTCAGGTTCGGGCGCGTGGGGTCGAACCGATCGGGATCGTCCCCCCACACCTTCGGGTCGCGGTTCGCAGCCGAGTACATGACCATGACGCGCTCGCCCTTGTTGACGGGGCAGCCGTCAATTTCGACGCCGTCCTTTGTGACCACGCGGAACATGCCACCGGACGGCGAAGCGAGGCGCAGCATCTCTTCGACGGACGGCGCGATGAGCGAGCGATCGGCGCGCACCTTGTTCCAGACCGACATGTCTTGGCCGAAGTAAAGCATCCCCTCGGCGATGGTGTTGGTGGTGGTCTCGTTGCCCGCCACGAGCAACTGCGAAATGATCGACAGCATCTCGGGCATGTGCAGCGTGCGCTTGCCACCCTCTCCGTCGTCGACCTCGGTGTTGACGAGGTCGGACAGGAAGTCTCCCTGTGGATTGTTGCGTCGGGCCTCGAGGCGTTCAGCGAAGTAGTGCTGCATCTCGACGATGCCTTCGGTTGCGGAAATGCGCCGTTCATCACTGACCGACGAGCCGATGGTCGAGATGTTGTCGTCGCTCCAGCGCTTGAAGTCGGCCATGTTGTCGGGCGACACACCGAGAATCGTGGCAATGGCAATGACCGGCAGCGGAACGGCGAACTCGGACACCCATTCGACGGACCGATTCGGGTTCTCGAGAATCTTGTCGAGCAACGAATCGACGTACTCCTCGATGACGGGACGCAGTTCGGCGATCTTGCGCGGCGTGAAGTACGCGGCGACGGTGTTGCGGTAGCGGGTGTGCCACGGCGGATCCATCGTCAACATGGTCGGCACCGGCGGCCAGCCCGTCGCGTAGATCTCCTTGATCTTCTGGATGACGTCGCCTTTCGGCGGCTCACCCGCGCTGCCGAACTGGTTCGAGAACGTTTCGATGTCGCGCACGATGGGCACGATCAATTCGTGGCGGGTGACGATGTGAACGTCGGTTCCCTCGACGTCGTAGAGCGGGGACTCCTGCTGCATGCGCCTGAAGTACATGTGAGGGCACTGGTGCATGACCGAATCGCGGAACGGGTTGATGCCCTTGATGTCGGCTTCTTCCGGGCTGCGGGGCCCGATCTGCGGTGGCTGGATTCCCATGGGACTCATTCTCTCCGTTCGCGGGTGCCAATCGGCAACTCGGCAGGGTCTTTCAGACGCGCGCCAGGGTGCGTTCGAGGGCGCGCGCCATGCGGTCGGCCCGGTCGGCGGCCGGAATCAGGTCGAGGTCGTCGTCGATGATCTCGACCGAAATGGGGGCGTTGGGCGGGGTTGCACGGAAGAAGTCGACCAAGGGGAACTCACCGTCACCCAGCAGTTCCCGATTGTGGATGCAGTCGGGGATGTACTCGGGGTCGACAGGTTTCATCGTGCCGTCGTCGACCTGCACGTTCTTCACCCTGGCGAAGTCGAGGTCGGCGAGGGACGGTGCACCCGCGCCGCGGTAGACGTGCCACGTATCGACGCACAGGCCGACGTTCGGGTGGGCGGCGATCGCGCACACTTTCTGCGCCGTGGCGATGTCGGGGATGCGGGTGGGCGGCAGGAACTCGATCGCGTAGTGGACGTCGGCGTCTTCGGTGCGACGGGCGAGATCGCCGATCCACTTCCCCGCCACGTTGAGGTCGATGTCGATGTTTCCGGAGAACGGCGCGATCACCTGGATGCGCTCGGCGCCGAACGCACGTGCAATGTGTTCGAAGTCGCGGGACGCGTCGTCGTCGAGCAACCGCAACGCCTCGAGTTCGAGAATTCGCACTCCGTACTTGTCGAGAATCGCACGGAAGTTGTCGTCGGTCCAGCCCTCGGAACGCAACTTTAGATACTCGGCGCCGTTGTATCCGATGCCGTCGAACCCGGCCGCGGCGGCGGCCGAACAACGCTCTTCGAATGTGACCCCGCGCATCGAGAAGTAGGCGATGATCGTTTGGCGTGTCCCGGTCCCCTTGATCCGGCCCGCTCCGACTCCGTACGGCGGCTTTGCCATCGTGACCCCTTCCCCTCGATTCGGCCCGTCGATTCGGCCAAGTGGTGACCCGACACTACAGTTGCCCGAAACACGCCGACGAAGGGGGAAATCATGGCTGGTCGTTTCGAGGGAAAGGTCGCGCTCGTCACCGGAGGTGCGAGTGGACTGGGTGAAGAAACCGCGCGACTCACTGTCGCCGAAGGCGGCAAGGTTGTCATCGCCGACTACGGAGTCGAGCGCGGCGAGGCGGTTGCCAAGTCACTCGGCGACAAGGCGATCTTCGTGAAGTGCGACGTCACGGTCGAGTCGGACGTCGCGGCTGCGGCCGATGCCGCGATCGCGAAGTGGGGTCGTCTCGACGGGTGCTTCGCCAACGCCGGCATTGTCGGCATCTCGGGACCCATCGCCGCCACTCCCCTCGAAGACTTCGACAAGACCATGGCCGTTCTCGTACGCGGCGTGTTCACCACCTACAAGCACGCGGCACGCGTCATGATCGCCGCAGGCAACGGCGGCTGCATCGTCGGCACCGCTTCCGTCGCGGGCGTGATGGGTGGCCTCGGACCACATGCCTACGCCATGGCAAAGGCGGGCGTCATCGGCCTCGCCCGAAGCGCGGCATCCGAGCTCGCCGGTCACCGCATTCGTTCCAACTCGATCGCGCCCGGTTCGATTCCCACCGGCATGACGGCGCACGTCATCACCGGGAACCCCGACGAAGTCGAGAAGGCCGCCGAGCGCATGGCGACGATGTCTCCGCTGAAGCGCGCACCGCACGCCAGCGACATTGCCGAAACGGTCATGTTCCTCTGGAGCGACGGCGGCAGCTACATCACCGGCCAGAACATCACCGTCGACGCCGGCATCACCACAGGCGCGGGCATGTCCGCCACCTGGAACGACGTGAAGATGGTTGTCGCCCGTTAAGGGCGATACCAGGCGACTGCAGCGCGCGTGGCGGGGTCGAGGTTCGGAGACGCTGCGGGGTCGGCGATGTGGGCAAGCACGTCGCCGGCAAGCGCCTTGCCCAACTCCACACCCCACTGATCGAAGCTGTTGATTCCCCACACCGCACCTTGCACGAACGTCGCGTGTTCGTAGAGGGCGATCAACTGACCGAGGGTCGATGGCGTGAGGGCGTCCATCAGGATGGTCGTCGAGGGTCGGTTCCCCGGGAAAGCCCTGTGCTCGCCGAGTGCGTGGGGATTGTCGGTTGCAGCCGGCGCACCGAAGGCAAGAGCGGCAGCCTGGGCGAAGAGATTTGCGACGAGCTTCTCGTGTTGCGAATCGACGTCGCTGGTGTCGAGCCCCGTTGCGGTCGACCGTCGCGCGCCGATGAAGTCGACGGGGATGACGTCTGTGCCCTGGTGCAGCAATTGAAAGAACGCATGCTGACCGTTGGTGCCGGGTTCGCCCCACACGACCGGTGATGTATGTCGTACGACCGCTTCGCCGTCGATGTCGGCCCGCTTCCCGTTGCTCTCCATTTCCAACTGCTGCAGATACGCGGGAAAGCGGGCCAGTTGCTGCAGGTACGGGATGACGGCGCGCGAGCCGTGACCAAAGCCGTTCCGGTTCATGATCCCGACGAGACCGAGCAATACCGGAGCGTTCTTGTCGAGCGGGGCCTCGACGAAGTGGCGGTCGATGACCCGCATGCCCGCGAGCATCGCCTCGAAGTTGTCGGGCCCGATCGCACACATGAGGGAAAAGCCGATGGCCGACGCAAGCGAGAACCGCCCACCGACCCAGTCCCACATCGGAAGCGTTCTCGCCTCCGCGATGCCGAAAGCCGCGGCTGCGCCGGTGTTCGAGGTAACGGCGTAGACCCGACTCGAAACGGCCTCTTCCTCGTCGAGGCCGAGTCCGGCGGCGAGCCATCTCACCGCCGAGCGCGCGTTGGCCATCGTCTCTTGCGTGGTGAACGTTTTCGACGACACCACCAGAGCGGTGGTCCGCGCGTCGAGGTCGGTGAGACATGCCGCAAGATCCGCCGGGTCGACGTTCGAGACGAAGCGGGCGTCGATGCCCGTCGTTGCAAACGGAGCGAGGGCGCCGGCGGCCATGGCTGGCCCGAGGTCGCTGCCTCCGATGCCGATGTTCACGACGGTGCGGATACCCGAAGACGTCATCTCGTGGACGAGGCGGGCCATGCGCTCGCGCGTCGCGCGAACAGCAGGCATCACATCGACGCCGTCGACATCGACCCGTGCGTCGGCCGACGCACGCAACGCCGTGTGCAGCACCGCGCGTCCCTCGGTCGAGTTGATCGGCTCACCCGCGAACATCGCATCGCGTTTCGCCGCAACCTCGGTTGCTTCGGCAAGGGCAACGAGCACGGCGAGAGCGGCGGAATCGATGCGTTGCCGGGAGAAGTCGACCCGAAGATCGGCGGGTTCGATGACGCAACGGGCGACACGATCGGGATCGGTGGCAAAGAGATCGGCGATTGTCACCGTTGACAGTCGTGCGGCCTCGCGATCGAGTGCCGCCCAGACCCTGCGCACCGACTCTTCCATGCCGATCACGCTAACCCGACGATTTACACTGCAGGCAGCAATCACGTTGGGGGCAAGCGATGGCAACGCAAAAGGTGACGGAACTCTCGTCGCACGACCAGATCAGACAGGTTGCGGCACGGTACTCGCGTGGTGTCGACCGTCTCGACGGCGATCTCATGAAGTCCGCGTACTGGGCCGACGCAACCGACGACCACGGCGTGTTCGTCGGCAACGCGATGGACTTCTGTGACCGGGTGATCACCTCGCACCAGCGGTTCATCGCCACGATGCACTGCGTGATGAACCACGCCATCGAGGTCGACGAAACCGCGGGTACGGGGAACGGTGAGATCTACAACGTCACGTACGTGTTTCGCGAGGACGCGGGCCGCAAACTTCTCGAGACATGGTGGGGTCGATACCTCGACACCTACGAACGGCGCGGCGACGAGTGGCGCATCAAGGCGCGCATCTGCGTGCACGAGTTCACCCGCTCCGACGAGGTGACGAGCCACATGGCGATCGACGCCGCGAAGTTCCGCCAGGGCGCCGCTGATCGCGGTACCGGCACGCCGCTCGGTCTCTGACGTCAGGCCGACGCGTTCAACAACGTCGCCAGCCGCACGTCGCGATCTGTCACTCCGCCGGTGTCGTGCGACGTGACGTGCACCGTCACGATTCCGGGATAGCGAAGGTCGACTTCGGGGTGATGGTCGACCTCGTCGGCGATGCGACCAATCACGGCGACGAACTGCGCCGCCGCACCGAACGAAGGGAACGCGAATTCACGAACGAAAGCGTCATCGACGAGGTTCCACCCGTCGGGAGCCTCGGGCATGTTCGACCTCAGCCGCGACCGACGAGATCGAGCGCGCCGAGGATCTGCATCTCGACCGCGGAGCGCGCATCGAGTGCGGCGCGTGCGGCATCGATTCGGGCCTGATCGCCCGACGTGAACGCTGCTTCGACTTCGTCCGACAACGCGACGCTGACTTTGTGGTACCAAGCGACGACGTCGTCGAGGTGAAGGCTGGTGGGCGAACCCATGTCCTTGCCCGTCAGGGCCGCCACCCGCGCCGCCTCTTCGTGCACGAAGGCGATTTCGTGCGCGGCGCGGCGGGAACAACCCATCAGGATCTGGTCGATCTGCTGAAGGAGGATCCTCGTCGGTTCGCTCTGGATCTCGTCCATGACCGTCGTACGTAGTTGGTCGGCGATGCCTGCAAGGAGTTGTTCGGTGGTCGGCTTGGAAAACATCACTTGCCCCCTCTCGCCGCGGCGGCGATCTGTTTCATCGGTTCAGACAGTTGCGACGCGGCGGCGAGCCACATGCTCTGGCCGAACAGCACCGACGACATGTTGAAGACCGAGTTGAAGAGGTGGTTCTCCCCCGTCGCCCACTTTGCCCCGCCCTGCATCAGCTGTTCGACGGTTCCGACAACACCGAGAATGAGGAAGTACGCAACCGTCGCGGGATTGACCTGCAGCTCGTTCATACCGGTCAGTTCGCGGTACCGGGCACAGAACTCTTCGATGCGGGCGTCGTCGAGAAGGTCGGGCGGCATCGCCTGTGCGACCGCCTTGAAGTACCCCATGTCCTCGCGCGGGTCACCGATTCCGGCGAGCTCCCAGTCGATCATCTCGAACTGCCCGTCGGCCGAAATCATGACGTTCGAACTCTGGAAGTCTCCGTGGCGCAGCACGAGCGGCGCCTCGGGGGGACGGTGGGCGTCGAGCCATTCCGCGACGTAATGAAAGATGGGCAACGACTCGACGTGGTTGTGGCTCGCCTGCCGCCACGCGTCGATGCGCTTCGTCATGTAGGCGTCCCAACTCGCCGGACGCTCCATGCTGGCGGGCAGTTTGTCGAGCGGCACCGACTGGAACGAGGCAATCGCCTCGGCCAGACGCAGATGAAGGCCGTCGAGCGAGCCTCCGGCGTTGAACCACGGGACGAACGACGTGCACTTCGAATACTCAAGGATGATCGCGACGGTGCCCAGGTCGGCACCGCTCGGATCGAAGTGAAGCGCTCGCGGAGTGCGTACTCCATGGTCGGCGACGACACGAAGAAGTTCGTACTCCTGATGGCGGCTCGTCTCAATGAGTTGGCGATCCTTGGGCGGGTCGCCGCGCAGAACGAGGGTCTCGCGACCGCCCGCGTGGCTGACCTCGGCGCGCTGGAGCAGGCGGCTGTAGCCGCCGGTCATCACCTCGTACGAGTCGACGTTGACGTTCTTCCAGCCCGGCTCGACCTTTGCGAGAAAGGCGGCGAGACGCGCGGGCATTTCCTTGATGTTGTGCACGATTCCCCCGATCGTGTGGCGAACGTCAGATCGTCGGAACCTCGACGTGGCGACCGAAGACCCCGGCCATCGTGTTCATGATTTCACCGAGTGTCGCGTACTGGCCCACGGCCTCGACGAGGGTCGGCATGAGGTTGATCTCGGGATCGGCCGCTTCCTTGGCCAGCTTCGCAAGCACCGCGTCGACGGCGGCCTGGTTGCGCTTGCCCTTCACCACATCGAGGCGCTTCAACTGACGGGCTTCGTCTTCGTTCGTGATCTGCAGAATCTCGAGGTTGTCGTCTTCGTTGCCCTCGGTGAACTTGTTGACCCCGACGATGGTGC
This sequence comes from Acidobacteriota bacterium, assembly GCA_018970175.1. Classification (GTDB taxonomy): domain Bacteria; phylum Actinomycetota; class Acidimicrobiia; order Acidimicrobiales; family Ilumatobacteraceae; genus F1-20-MAGs119. Next base: position 93,424 of record JAGWWV010000002.1, on the reverse strand, counting down.
GGCGACCCTGGTTGAAGGCCCGCTCGAGCTCGTAGGCCGAGTCGGCGATGCGTCCCTGGAACCAGTTCTCTTCGATGCCCCGGATGCAACCCTCGAGAATCGACCCTCCGCCGAGCTCGTCGAGGTACGCGAAGATTTCCTCGGCGCGGCGCTCCATCTCGTCGGTGAGTTCCTCGACGTACCAGGAACCTCCGAGCGGGTCGGCAACATGGGCGACGTTGGTCTCGTAGGCGATCACCTGCTGGGTGCGCAATGCGATGCGTGCCGCCTTTTCGGTGGGCAGTGCAAGCGCCTCGTCCATCGAGTTGGTGTGCAGACTCTGCGTGCCACCCAACACCCCGGCGAGCGCCTCGATGGCGGTACGGGCGATGTTGATTTCGGGCTGCTGGGCGGTCAGCGACACGCCGGCCGTCTGCGTGTGGAACCGAAGCTGCATCGAGCGGTCGAGTTTGGCGCCGTAACGCTCCTTCAGCCAACGGGCCCAGATGCGACGAGCCGCGCGGTACTTCGCGATTTCTTCGAAGAAGTCGATGTGAGCGTTGAAGAAGAACGACAGTCGCGGTGCGAACGAGTCGATCGGCAGGCCGGCCTGCAGTGCAAGCTCGACGTAGGCGAAACCGTTCGCAACGGTAAACGCCAGTTCCTCGGCTGCGGTCGCCCCGGCTTCACGGATGTGGTAGCCGGAGATCGAAATCGAGTGCCACTTCGGCATCTCGGCAGCGGTGAATGCGATGGTGTCGCGCACGAGACGCATGCTCTGACGTGGAGGGAAGACGAACTCCTTCTGCGCCTGGTACTCCTTCAGGATGTCGTTCTGCAGCGTGCCGCCCAGGCGGCTGCGGTGGACACCCGCCTTCTCGGCCTGTGCGATGAACATCGCGAAGATGACGGCAGCCGGCGAGTTGATGGTCATCGACGTGGTGATTTCCCCAAGGTCGATTCCCGAGTAGAGGTCTTCCATGTCGGCGAGGGTGTCGACGGCGACGCCGCAGCGTCCGACTTCGCCTTCGGACATCGGGTCATCGGAGTCGAGACCCAGAAGGGTCGGCATGTCGAACGCGGTCGACAGTCCGTCACCGCCCGACTTCACGATCTCCTTGAAACGCCAGTTCGTGTCTTCGGCCGTACCGAACCCGGCGAACATGCGCATCGTCCACAACTTCGAGCGGTACATCGACGCGTAGGGTCCACGCGTGTACGGATACACGCCGGGGTGCTCGGCGTCGTCCGGGCCGTACACCGGCTTCAGCGGAATGCCCGACATCGTCGAGAAGTCGGCATCGCGCACCTTCGAGGATTCGAAAGCGTCACTCCACTGCTTGCGGGGGGACTCGGCTGCACTCACGGGGAAACCTCACTTCTCGGGAGAGACTGAACTTGTCGGGGAAGACTGACCGTTAGTGTAGGAACCCATGGGCTTCAACTTTGATTTGAGCCAGGTAGATCACCTGCTCTCCACCACCCGGGCGGTCCGCAAGCGCCTCGACCTCACCCGTCCGGTCCCCCGCGACCTGATTCTCGACTGCATCCGGCTCGCCACCCAGGCCCCGGCCGGCCAGAACATCCAGAAATGGCGCTGGCTCGTCGTCGACGACCCGAAAATGAAAGAGGGCCTCGCCGACATCTACCGCAAGGCCTACCAGCCCTACATCGACTACCAGAAGAAGATGGTCGACAAGGTCGGTCGCACCGACGCGAGCGGAATTATGGAGTCGTCCGACCACCTGGCCAACGTGCTCCAGGACGTGCCGGCTCTCGTCATTCCCTGCGGCCTCGACCGCATCTCGACCGACGCGATTCCCGCGAATTTTGCTGGCTACTACGGGTCACTCCTGCCTGCCGTGTGGAGCTTCATGCTCGCCTGCCGCTCGCGCGAACTCGGCACCGCCTACACCACGCTGCACCTCAACTACGAAAAAGAGGCGGCGGAACTGTTGGGCATTCCCGACACCGTGACGCAGCTGGCACTCATCCCCGTCGCCTACTACACCGGTGACGACTTCAAGCCCGCCAAGCGTCTGCCCGTCGAGAAGGTGACCTACTTCAACGGTTGGAAGAACACGCTCTGAGCGATCGCAATCACCTGCACGAGGGACTCGTCGCAGGAATAGTCGCCTACGTTCTCTGGGGTCTCCTCACCATCTACTGGAAGGCCCTGCACGGGTTTCCCCCGTTCGAGCTCATCGGATGGCGTATCGTGTCGAGCTTCGTCATCCTCACCGTGTTCGCCCTGGCGAACGGGCGGCTGCGGACGATCGCCCGGTCGTGCTTTTCACGCGAGCTTGCGCCGCGCATCGCCGCGGCGGCCATGCTCGTCACTGTCAACTGGAGTTCGTACGTCTGGGCCGTGTCCCACGACCACGTCATCGAGACCGCGCTCGGCTATTTCATGGCACCTCTCCTCACGATGTGGCTCGGCGTCGCGGTTCTCAAGGAAAAGTTGAACACGGCACAACGCATCACGATCTCTCTAGCGGTCGTGGCGATCGCGGTACTCACGGTCGGCTATGGGCGGGTACCGATTCTCGCACTGCTGATTGCCGCCTCCTGGGCGTTCTACGGGCTCTTGAAGCGCCAGGTTCCGATGTCGTCGCTCGACAGCCTGACCGCCGAGATGATGTGGCTCGTTGCGCCCGCTCTCGTGCTCGCAATTGCACAGGCCGGACGCACCGACAGCGTCACGCAGACGGCCGATTCGCTGCACCTCACTCTCGTCATCTTGACGGGCGTGATCACGGTAGTCCCACTGTGGATGTTCGGCTTTGCCGCTCAGCGAGTGCCACTCACCGTTCTCGGACCGCTGCAGTACTCGGTGCCAACCATCAATTTCTTGCTCGGCTGGCTCGCCTACAACGAAAGCCTGGGCACGACGAAGATCATCGGTTTTGGATTCGTCTGGATTGCGTTGGCGGTGCTCGGAGTCGACACCTACCGTCGCAGCGTCAGTTCGACAGCACGGTACAGGCGCTGATTCCGGGAGCTCCGTAGACGTGCGTGAACGCCGTGCGGATCTTCTTCGGAACCTGGTGGTCGCCGGCGTCGCCGCGCAACTGAAGTGCGCTTTCGTACACCTGACGCAGACCGGACGCGCCGATGGGCTCACCGTTGGCGAGGCACCCACCGTCGGTGTTGATGGGCAGACGTCCGTCGAGGCGGGTTTCGCCCGATTGGATCATGTCCTCTTGCTCGCCGTCCTTGCAGAAGCCGGTTTCGGCCATGTGCATGATCTCTGCGCCGCTCTCGGTGTCCTGCAACTGCGCGATGTCGATGTCGTCGGGACCCATTCCGGCCATCTTGAACGCGGCCGCGGCGGCGCCAACGGACGGGCTGTCGCCGCGGTCGGGTGACAGCCACGAGTTGAAGACCTCGAAGCTGCCGAACGGACGGCTCCGCAGGACGGCCGAACGCAGGAAGACGGGCTTCTTCGTGAACTTCTTGGCCACCTCGCCGCGCGCGAGCACGAGAGCAACGCCGCCCTCGCCCGGCGAACAGAACATGTACTGCGTGAGCGGATTCGACAGCATGAGCGAGTTGAGAACTTCCTCTTCGGTCATCGGCTTGCGACGCCAGGCGTTCGGGTTCTTCGACCCGTTGTCGAAGTTCTTCACCGCGACCTTCGCGAGCGTCGAGGGGCTGATGCCGTACTGGTGCATGTAGCGCTGGATCTTCATTCCGAAGAACTGCGTCGTGAGCATGAGGCCCGTGTCGCCGTACCACTGCCCGAGTCCGAACGCTGCCGGATCGGGGTCGAAGGCACCCTTCGGGTGCTTGTCGAAACCGATTGCCATGACGATGTCGGCGGCCCCGGCGTTCAGCGCGTTGTACGCGCTGATGAGGCTGCTGCCGCCCGTGGCGCAACCATTGGCCACGTTGATGAACGGCAATCCGGTGAGACCCAGGGTCGAGACCATCGTGTCGGCGTTGCCGGCAGCCGATGAACCGCCGAATGCGTACTGAACGTCGGACCATTCGCAGCCCGCATCTTTCAGTGCCTCGCGCGCGGCATGGGCTCCCTGCTCCATGCCCGTCGAGTCGTGACGACCGAAGGGATGGATTCCGATACCGATGATTGCAACATCTTCTGACATGTGGTTCCCCTTTACTTCTTCACCGGTGCGAATGCGTACGTGACGACTTCGTTGCCATCTGCGTCCTTGTTGAACGGGATGATGACGAGTTCCATTTCCATTCCGATCTTCAGTTCGTCGGGATTCGCCGTGGTGAGGCGCGACTCGACGATCACTTGATCACCCAACTGAATGTAACCAACACCGTAGGGCTTGAAGGTTGCAGGTGTCTCGGGCCCCGCATAGGGCGGGGACTTCGGCAGGAAACCCTGGATGGTCCAGCTCCACAGTTTTCCGCGACGGGGAAGCAACACGCGCTCGCCGTTCTGCGAGGCCGTACGCGGACAGGCCTTGGCTTGCGGGAAGACAGTGACGCCGCTTTCGGGAAAATGCGTGCCGATGAGTTGGGGCTCGTCGGAGGGCCAGGTGAAAAGTTCCGGCGCGACGGGTACTTGGGTCGTCATGGGCTCATTCTCGCAGGCTGGACAACCGACCTGCGAGTCCGCTTTCCTCCCCTGATTCGCGACCCCCGATTCCCGCCCGTTGCCCCGGGGGCTAGTTGCCGATGGCGGGCGCGGCGGGTACCGCAAAAGTGTCGGCCGACCGCAGCATGGTCTTCAACACCTCGACCGTCGCGGCATGGCGGGGCGAGTTGTTGATGAGAGTGGAAAAGCGCAGGAGGCCCGAGAGCAACACCGACAAGAGATCCTCGAGGGCCTCTTGGGGAATGTCGCCACGCACCTCACCGTTCGCGAAGGCATCGTCGCAGAGCCGCTTGACCAGGTTCGCACTGCGCTGACGCTGGGGTTCGACGAACGAAAAAAGCTCCGGGTGGTGCTGAACTTCGTAGGCGACGTCGACGACGAAGCCCGCAATCGACGGGTCGTCACGGTTGATGCGCACCGACACGTCAAGGGCCGCGGAGAATCGGTCGACGAGGGTCAGATGGGGTTCGATCCCTTTTTCGATCTCGGCATAGATGAACTCCTGCACCTCTTCGAACACGGCCGCATAGAGATCGATCTTCGACGGAAAGTAGTGGTAGATCGCGGCCGACGTGATGCCGGCCACCTCGGCAATCTGGGCATTCGTCGTGCGCTCGAAACCGTTTTCGCCGAAACACGTGCGCGCCGCGGCGAGAAGCCTGGCGCGTGTTTCGACCGAGTCGGTATCGCGCGGGCGACCGAGCTTGCGCATCGTCGACTTTTCGACTGCTTTTTCGACTGTCTTGCCCACCGCGACCATCGCCCCTTCGTTACCCAACGGTCAGGGTAGTTGGGGGCTCAGTCCTTCTTGCGGTTGGACGGCCCCGGATCGACCGGCATGCCGTACTTCACGCGGTTGTGCGAGTGCGCCAGATGCTGGTGAACGAACGCGGTGCGCAGCGCGTTCCATTGACCCTGGGCTTCGAGTGTTTGATTGACGCTTTCCTTCGCGAGCTTCAGTGCAAACGACGGACGCTTGGCAATCGTGCGCGCCATGTCGAGCGCCGCATCACGCAACTTGTCGTTCGGCACGACCTTGTTCACCATGCCCCACTGCATCGCCTCGTGCGCGGTCAACCACTCACCGGTGAACAGCATTTCCTTCGCCTTGCGCGGCCCCACTTCCCACGGGTGCGCGAAGTACTCGACACCGTTCACGCCCATGCCAACGACCGGGTCGGAAAACATCGCATCCTCGGAAGCAATGATCACGTCGGCGATCCACAACAGCATGAGTCCGCCCGCAATCGTCTTGCCCTGCGCGGCGGCGATGACGGGCTTGGGGAGGTTGCGCCACCTCCAGCACATGTTGAAGTAGACCTCTTCTTCCCACGCCATGTGCCCCTCTTGACCCTCGCGGCCGAATCCGCCGTACGGAAAAACGAGGCTGAATTCCTTGTGGCTCTCGGTGTCGCGCATGTCGTGGCCCGAACAGAAGTGCGGGCCCTCGGCGCGGAACACGATGACCTTCACATCGCTGCGGCGCGCGGCATCGGTGAATGCGGCCTCGAGCTCGTAGGTCATGCGCTTGTTCTGTGCGTTGCGCGCCTCGGGGCGGTCGAGGGTGACGATGGCGATGCCGTTCTCCCCCGGGTTTTCGACCTCGTAATGGATGGTCTTCAGATCCTTCAGGTCGACTGCCATGCGGGTCCCTTTCGATGTGCTTCCGGGGAAACGGACGAGATCACTTGATCTTCGTGAACGTGAGTTCGAGTTTGGTGAGGCCGCGCAACGTCATCGACAACTCGCGGTGTGTCACTTCCTCGACGGGTGCGAAGGCGATGTTGTCGAGACGGCTGAGCAGTAGCTCGAATGCGATGCGCGCCTCACTGCGCGCGAGTGCCGCGCCGACGCAGAAGTGCGGTCCCTGACCGAAGGCCATGTGCGTACGCGCGTTGTCGCGCTCGACATCGAACTTGTCGGCGTTCGGGAACTTGCGCTCGTCGCGGCCCGAGCTGCCGTACATCGCCATGAGAATCGACCCCTTCGGCACCTCGACGCCACCGACGACGGCATCCTTCGTGCAAAAGCGCGGAAGCATCTGGACGGGTGCCTCGAGACGCAATGCCTCTTCGACCATGTTCGGGACGAGGCCCGGGTTGGCGCGCAGTTTCGCCATCTGGTCGGGGTTCTCGATGAGATGCTGCATGGCCATCGCGATGAGATTGGTGGTGGTCTCGTTGCCGGCGACCAGAACCTGGTCGATGATGCTCAGCATCTCGTCGATCTCGAGACCCTGACCCTGACGCGGGCCGGAGTCGAATCGCGCCTGCACGAGGTCGGTGAGCAGGTCGTCACGCGGGTCGGTTTCGCGCTCGCGCACACACGCCGCCATGTACTGGTGGAGGTCGAAGCGGCTCTGGGCGCACTCGATCTGACGCTCGGCCGAGAGCATCCCCGACAGCGGGGCGACGGAGTCGTCGCTCCACTTCTTGAACTTCGGCATGTCCTTGCGGTCGACTCCGAGGGCATCGGCAATGACGGTGAGCGGAACCCAGATCGCGAACTGCGACACCAGGTCGACACGACCGTCATCGATGAACTTGTCGATGAGGTCGTTGGTGATTCCCTTGATCGACTCTTCCAGCTGGGCAACGCGCTTCGGAAGGAACGCCTTGTTGACGAGCGAGCGGAACTGGGTGTGCGAGGGAGGATCGTTCGACAGCAGAGTGTCGACGCGCTTGTAGTCACGCTTGGAAATTTCGATTGCCTCGGGCGGCACCTGCGAGAAAGCGCCGTTGGTCATCGACTGCGACGAGAACGTCTCGTGGTCGCGGACCATCGTCATGATGTCCTCGTAACGGGACACGGCCCAGAAACCCATCGGTGTCTGGTGCACCGGCGCCTCGTCGCGGACACGCTTGTAATAGTGGTACGGACAGCCGAGAACCTCGGGTGTCACCATGTTCACCTTCGTGATGTCGGCGCCGAGTTCCTGTTGTGCTTCTTCGCTGATGGTCACTTGATTTCCCCCTTCTCTCCCGTTCGATAGTCCCCGAAATCAGAGTCTCTCGCATCGAGGGCCCTCGTGACACCCTGTGCGAACTTTGCGAAGTACTCGCGGCTCGAGCGCTGGTGGAAGCCGAGGGCGTTGATGTCGGCCGTGGCGCGCATGCCATCGCGCATCCCCATCGCGTCCATGGCCCGGTGGACGACACGTTTGTTCAGGGCCTGGAGGTCGGGCGGGACTTTTGCCACCCGCTCGGCGATCGACAGAACTTCGGCATCCAGGCTGTCGGCTGCGAATGCCCTGTTGGCGAACCCGGCTGCGACCGCTTCGACCCCGGTCATCGAGTCACCCGTGAGCATCGCTTCCATGGCGCGCCGCATGCCGAGCAACCAAGGGTGCCACGCCATGTCGGGTGACGACATCGACCGCACCGGTGGATAGCCGATCTGGGCGTCGTCGGCCACGTAGACCAAGTCGCACGCCGTTGCGAGTTCGGTGCCACCGGCCAGGCAATAGCCGTGCACCTGGGCGACGATCGGTGTCGCCATGTCCATCATCTCGAACCAACCGGCAAGCACGTGCCGGGCCCACGCGCCGTCGGCGATGCTGATCGGCCATGGCGGAGTTTCCGACTTGTCCTGTGCCAGGTCGTAACCCGCGGAGAAGCTCTTGCCGGCCCCGCGGATGATCACGACGTGGACCGACGGATCGGCATCGGCCTCGCGCAGCAGTTCGAAGAGTCGCGACCGCAGCGCGTGCGACAGCGCGTTGCGCTTCTCGGGACGGTTCAGCGTGAGCCGGCGAACGTGCGGTGCCGGGTCGTCGGCCAACACCGTGCTGTTCGCTGCGTTGCCGGCCGCCGTCGTCACTTTGGTTGCTTCTCCCAGTACGGGGCGCGCAGTTCGCGCTTGTTGATCTTGCCCATCGCCGTTCGACCGACGGTCGTGACGATCTCGACGGTTTTCGGACACTTGTAGCCCGACAACTGACCACGACACAGCGCAATGATCTCTTCGGGTGTGGGCGCGTTCTTCATGTCGATCGGAACGACGAGCGCCTTCACCGCCTCGCCCATGTCGGGGTCGGGCACGCCGATCACGGCGACGTCGGCGACGAGTGGATGTTCGATGATCACCTTCTCGGCTTCCGCCGGGTAGATGTTGACCCCACCCGAGACGATCATGTCGCTGAATCGGTCGGTGATGTAGACGAAGCCGTCTTCGTCGACGTAGCCGATTTCGCCGAGCGTGAAGACGCCGGGCCGCAGATGGGCCTTGGCCGACTTCTCGGGATCGTTCGGGTAGACGACGCCACGACCGGTGGAGTCCTCGAAAAAGAGTCGACCCTCCGTATTCGGCGGAAGCTCGTTGCCGTCGTCGTCGACGACGATGCAGCGGGTGAAGGGTGGGTTCATGACCTTGCCGACGGAGCCGGGGTGCGTGAGCCAGTCTTCGCTGGTGATCGAACACACCGTGCCGACCTCCGTGGCGCCGTAGGCATCGACGAAGACGGGACCGAACCATTCGATCATCCGCTTCTTCACGTCAACCGGACACTTGGCGCCGGTGTGCGACAGCATCTTCATCGACGACACGTCGTACTTCGCCCGCACGTCGGCGGGCAGGTCGAGCATGCGCTTGAAGTGCGTGGGCACCATCACGCTGCTTGCGGCCTTCGACTCTTGAATCGTCGCGAGCGTGCGTTCGGGGTCGAACTTCTCGAGGATGACGACCGGGGTTCCGGTGGCGAGAATGCGCACACCCGACAGTGGGCCCGTGTGGTACATCGGGCCGACGACGAGGTGCACACCCAGCGCGGCGAACCGGTTGGCCCCGAGCACCGCGACGTGTTCGGCGATGTTCTTGCCGCCGGCGAACATCGTCGGCGGCAGGTCGACACCCTTGGGGAATCCGGTGGTACCGCTGGTGTAGAGCATGTTCGGCCGCGGCGGAACGTCGTCGGTTGGCTCGGCATCGCTCGACGACGCGAGGAGGGACTCGAGCGACTCGACACCGGCCGGCAGGGCGCCGTCGACTCGCCACACCACGATCGGTATCGGGGTCGACAACTGGGCCACCGCATCGACCGCGCGGGCGAGATTCTCGGGACCCGTGAACAAAAGACGCGTGCCCGAATCGTTCAGGATGTACGCGGCTTCTTCGGCGTTCAGGTGGAAGTTGACCGGCACGCTGCTGAGCCCGGCGTGCAGTGCACCCATGTGGGCGAGAGCGGTCTCGACGCTGTTCTCGGCATAGACCGCAATGCGGCGGTTCGGCCCCAGGTCGCGGGGCTTCAGGTTGTTGACGAGGCGATTGATCGTGGAATTCAGTTCGCGCCAGGTCAACGAGCGCGACGAGTCACGAATCGCGATGTCGTTCGGCTTGGTTTGTGCGGCATCGGACAGTACGACTGCCATGGCCGTTCCCCCTTGTGTGTTTCAGCGTTCCTTGTAGCGGTTGTTCGCACCGCGGTGCACCGGTGTCTACTTCTTCGAGACGGTTGCCCACACCGCCGGTGCGGCGAGACCGGCAATTGCCATCTTGATGAGGTCGCCGACGAGGAACGGGGTCACGCCCATGGTGATCGCGTTCTGCTCGCCATTCGCAACCGGAACGCCGAGGTCGTGTGCCAACCACAGAGCACCCATCGTGTAGATGACGACGGTTCCGAGTGCCATTGCCGACAGCGACGAGAGAACCTGGCGATCGTGACGGCGCTCGGCGAGGTAGCCGACGACGGCGGCCGCGACGATGAAGCCCATCAGGTAGCCGAGGGTTGCACCGGTGCCGCTCTCCCAGCCGCTTTCGCCGCCCGAGTAGAACGGCAGACCCACGAGGCCCATGATCCAGTAGAGAAGTTGGCTTGCCGCGCCGCGGTTCATTCCGAGCGAGGTCCCGGCAAGCAACACGGCAAGTGTCTGGCCCGTGATGGGCACCGGCGTGAAACCGAGAGAGATCTTCACCTGGGCGAGCGCGGCGGTGAGAAGGGCGAAGGCGACGACGAGCACTGCGCTGCGCACTGCTGCCTTTGAACGCAGGCCGGGCACGAGGTCGGCGAGGACTGCAGGGGTCGAGGGGGAAATTGCTTCAGCGGTCATTCGGCGAAGCGTACTGAGTCGGAGACCGATGTCACGAACCCCGGGGGACGTTCGATGCTCCGTCCAGAGCCCGTTATTTGGCTGCCGAAGAGGAACGTGGCGAGGCATGGCTACTAGCGTTTTGCCCGTGAGCACTCTCCCCGACATCGACCAGTTCCGCAAGGAAGCCCGCGTGTGGCTCGAGCAAAACGCCGAGCCGCTCCCGGAGATCAACGAGGCGGAAGAAGAAGACCAAGAGGTCGTGTGGGGCGAGGGTTCCGACAACGTCGCGATCTTCCACAACTTCACCGACGAAGAGGAACTCGCCCGCCTGAATGCGGTGAAGGCGTGGCAGGCCAAGAAGTTCGACGCCGGGTACGCCATGATCAACTGGCCCGAGGAGCTGGGCGGTCGCGGTTTGCCGGCCAGCTACGTGCGCGCCTACATGGCCGAAGAGCGCAAGTTCGTCATTCCGTCCGCCGGCGAACTTCCCCCCACCTCGATGGGGCTCATCGCGCCGACGGTCGCCGCATTCGGCACTCCCGAGCAGAAAGAGAAGTGGTGCAAGCCGATCATGCGCATGGACATCTGCGGATGTCAGCTCTTCTCCGAGCCGAGCGCAGGGTCCGACCTCGCGTCTCTCACCACCCGCGCAACCCGCGACGGTGACGAGTGGGTGCTGAACGGCCAGAAGGTCTGGACCTCGGGTGCGCGTTTCTCCGAATGGGGCCTTGCCATCACCCGCACCGACTTCGACGTGCCCAAGCACAAGGGCCTCACCGCGTTCATGGTCCCCTTCGACTGGAAGGGCGTCGAGGTTCGTCCGATCAAGCAGATGTCGGGCGGTGCGAACTTCAACGAGGTGTTCCTCACCGACGCCCGCATTCCTGACGAGTTCCGCCTCGGACCGGTCGGTGACGGCTGGCGCGTCGCCCTCACGTGTCTCGGCTTCGAGCGCGACCACTCCAGCAGCTCGTCGAGCAGCCACACCGGCGGCTCGTTCAAGCAGGTCATCGCCGCTGCACGCTGGGCCGGGGTCCTCGATGATCCGATCATCCGTCAGGAGATCGCGAAGCTGTATGCCACGCTGCGCACCGCGCAGTACACGAACCGCCGCGTTGCCGCCGGCATGCGCGCCGGTCAGACGCCCGGACCCGAGGGTTCGCTTGGCAAGTTGATGTGGACCGCGGGCATGACCCAGACCGGCGACGTCATCGCAAAGATCCTCGGCGCGAAGGTCGTGGTCGACAACGGCGAGTGGGGCACCTATGCGTGGAGCGAGCACATTCTCGGCGCACCGGGTTACCGCATCGCAGGTGGCAGCGACGAGATTCAGCGCAACATCATCGGCGAGCGCGTGTTGGGTCTTCCTGCCGAACCCCGCGTCGACAAGGACCTCCCCTTCTCGGAGGCGCAACGCCAAGCCCGCAAGGGCTAGCGATCAACAACGCCAAGCCCGCAAGGGCTAGCGATCATCAACGCCAAGCCCGCAAGGGCTAGCGATCAACAACGCGTTGCGCGCAAGGGCTGATTATTCGATCGAACCGATTTGGGTGCCGACCTCGTAGGTCTCACCCTCTTCACCGGTGAGTCGCACGACTCCGGCGATCGGCGCTTCGATGTCGTTTTCGACCTTGTCGGTTTCGAGGCGGTACAACACGTCACCGGGTGCAACTTCCTGACCGTCCTCGACGAGCCACTCGACCAGGGTGCCCTCGGTCATCGAAACGCCGAGCTTGGGGATGCTGATGGGTGTTGACATGGCCTACTTTCTACCCGTTTTCGGTGGCAGGCTACGAACCATGAGCGACTCCCCCGCCGAAGCCCGCCCGCCCGCCGCCGACACCATGGTTCTGCCGTGGTGGATGAACCCCGTGAACATCGTGTTGATGGTCGTCGCCGCGGCCGTCCTCGCCGCGGCCGGTGGGTTCGTCTTCGGTGAGTCGCGCGGCAAGGGTCAAAAGAACGGGTCGGACATCGGCTTCCTGCAGGACATGCGCATCCATCACGAACAGGCCGTCAACATGAGCCTCATCTATCTCGACGTGTCGGCACCCGGTATGGGTGAAGGATCCGCATCGCGCGGCACACTCCGTCTCATCGCGCGCGAGATCATCGTCAATCAGTCCGCGGAATCGGGGCGCATGGTGCAACTGCTGCGACAGTTCGATGCGGCCGAGACGAACGAGACCGACCAGGTGATGGGTTGGATGGGCGAGCCCACTCCCCTCGCACAAATGCCGGGCTATGCCACCGACGACGAACTTCGGTCCCTGCGCGAGTCGCGCGGACCCGAGGCCGACACGCTCTTCGGTGAGTTGATGATCGCCCACCACAAGGGTGGCGTCCACATGGCCGAGCACGTTGCCATGCACGGTTCGAACGACGAGGTGCGCGCCATGGCGACCTCGATGGTGAAGGCTCAGAACGGCGAAATCGCCGAGATGGAAAAACTCCTCGCCGCGATCGGCTGAGACGTTTACTTGTTGGTGCGCTTCACCGCGGCGACGACGTCGGCCACCTGCGGGAGGAACGCCTTTTCGAGGTTGCTCGCGTACGGTATCGGAATGTTCTTGCCACCCACACGCTGAACCGGCGCGGCGAGGGTTCCGAAGAGCTCTTCGTGAATACGACTCGAGAGTTCCGCGCCGAAACCACAGCGGGTGACTGCTTCGTGTACCACCACCGCGCGCTTCGTCTTGGTGACTGACGCCATGACGGCAGCCTCGTCGTAGGGAACGATCGAGCGCAGGTCGATGACCTCGGCGCTGATGCCCTCGGCGGCGAGTTCTTCGGCGGCCTTCTTGCACGTGTGCACCTGGCGGCCGTACGAGATGAGCGATACGTCCTTGCCCTCGACGACGGTGTTCGCCTTGCCGAGCGGCACACGGTAGTCGCCGGCGGGAACTTCACCTGCGTAGGTGGGGTCCCAGTACATGAGCATCGGCTCGACGAAGAGCACGGGGTCGGCGTCGAAGATCGAACTGATGAGGAGGCCCTTGGCGTCGGCGGGATTCGACGGAATCGCCACCTTCATGCCGGGTGAGTGCACCGCGAAAGCCTCGAGAAGTTCCGAGTGCTGCGCGCCGAAACCGCGACCGGCTCCGGCGCTGGTACGAATGACCATGGGGACGGTCGTCTGACCACCCGACATGTAGCGGATCTTCGCGGCGTGGTTCGTGATCTGGTCGAGACAGACGCCGATGAAGTCCATGATCATGATTTCGGCCACCGGCTTGTACCCGGCGATTGCCGCGCCGACTGCCGCACCGATGATCGCGGCCTCGGAAATCGGGGTCTTGCGGACACGGTCGGTGCCGTACTTGGTCGACAAGCCCTTCGTGATCTTGTACACGCCACCTGACGGCTCGGCGATGTCCTCACCGAGGAGGAACACCTTCTCGTCGAGACCCATGGCGACGTCCATCGCCTCGTTGATGGCCATGCCCATCGGCATGATGCGGGGTTCGGTCGTTGTCATCGCGCGTTCCTCACTTGATGATTTCTTCGTAGACGTCGGTGTAGAGCTCGTCCATCGACGGCTCGGGGCTGTTCATCGCGAAGTCGACGGCGTCGTCGACCAATGCCTTGATCTGGTCTTCGATTTCGGCGAGCTGCGCCTCGTTGGCGTGTCCGTTGTCGAGCAACCACGCACGGAAAGCCGGCAGTGGATCGGCCGCCATCGCGGCCTTGCGCTCTTCTTTCGGCATGTACTCCATCGCGTCACCCATGAGGTGACCCCAGAAGCGGTACGTGCGGGCCTCGATGAGCGTCGGGCCTTCGCCTGCGCGGGCGCGTTCGATGGCCTCACCGGCAACCTTCCACATCGCAACCGGATCGTTGCCGTTCACCGTGACACCCGGCATGCCGTACGACGCCGCGCGTTCGGAGATGTATTCGACTCCCGTCGACATCGCCATCGGCGTGTGCTCTCCGTAGAGGTTGTTCTGGCAGACGAAAATGACGGGCAGCTTCCACACGGCCGCCATGTTCAGGCCCTCGTGGAACGCACCGATGTTCGAGGCTCCGTCACCGAAGTTGACGACCGTGACCTGGTCGGTACCCGACAGCTTGGATGCGAGACCGAAACCATTCGCGATCGGGATGCCGGCACCGACGATGCCCGTCGTGACCATGAGACCCGACTTCGGGTGGGTCACGTGCATCGGGCCACCCTTGCCCTTGCAGGTGCCCGTGCCGCGGCCGAGGAACTCGGCCCACAGTTCGCGCATCGGCACACCCTTGGCGATGTGGTCGTGGAGTCCTCGATAAATGGTGACGACGTAGTCGTCGGGACGCAGGTGAACCGCGTAACCGGCGCTGATGCATTCCTGACCGCGGGGCGAGTAGTAGATCAACTGGACTTGACCGCTCGTGAGCATCGCGCGGAAGCGCTCGTCGGCCGTCTTGATCTTCTGCTGAATTTCGAACATCCGGAGGAGCGCATCGCGATCCGGTGCATCGGGACGGTTCGTTGTTGCCATAGAAGTCCTTTCCTATCAGAAACGGCCCGGGACTCACGGGGTCGAGACCGTGAATCGTCGCGGTCAGGCGAGCAGTTTGCGCAGCAGACTCGTCAATTCGACGGGCTTGTCACCCTGGATGCTGTGGCCCGCCCCGTCGATCACGGTCACGTCGGCATTCGGCCGTCGACGCAACAATTCGGCCACGTCGGCATCGTCGACCACGGGCGACAGCGAGCCCCGAAAGAGGGTGACCGGACACCCGAGTCCGGAGACGATGTCCCACAGTGCCTCGAGGGCCGACTGGGCAACGGGCTCGCCCTGGGCGTTCTCGTCGCGTACGTGGCTACGACGGTCGTAGCGCCACTGCCACGACCCGTCGTCGAGTTGTTTCGCGTTGTGGAGGATCCCGCGCCGAAGCGACGACACCGTCCGCGCGGGGTTGTGCTCGATGGTGCGCGCGAGCAGGTCGTCGAACGAGGGAAACGACTGCGGACCGTTCACGAAGTCGAGAACCGCCTTTGCCTTTGCCCCCGTGACGCCGGGTGTGATGTCGACGAGCGCGAGTCGACGAACGAGTGCGGGCGCGCAACCTGCGAGCGCGAGGCTCGTGAGACCGCCGAGCGACATCCCCACCACGATCTCGGCCTCGGGAGCATGCACCCCGACAACCTCTGCAAGGTCCGGCGCCATCAATGCGGGGGAATACGCGGCATCGTCGCGCCAGTCGGAGTGCCCGTGCCCCGGCAGATCGACGGCGATCAACGACTCACCGAGTCCGAGCGCGACGGTGTCCCACGTGTGTGCATTCTGCGAACCGCCGTGCACCAGCACGAGGCGCGGCGCACCGGTTCCCCATTTGAGAAAACTCATCGTGCGGCCATCGGCGAGAACATGACTCGATCGCACGACGACGGGGTTCGGTGAAACACCGAGTTCGTACTCGGCGACGTTCTCGTGGAAGAGGCCGAACTCGTCGTAATGAATGCGATCGCACATCGCGTCAGCCCCCAGGATTCGTGGTCGTTGGCGCAAGCGTCGTCGCCGGTGCGGGCGAAGTTGTCGCCGGTGCCAGAACCGTAGTCGGCACCGTCGTCGTCTGCTGCTGCGGCTTCACCGTCGTTGACGGACCGTCCGGCGTCGCGTCCACGATCGACGTGGTCGAGGACGTGGAGGCGGAAATCGTGCTCGACGTCGTTGTCGTGTAGTTCGGGTCGGGCCTGTCGGCGGGCGGTGGCGGCGAGCCGTACTCTTCGGGCTCTTTCACGCCGTCGAAGATGTAGATGCGATCGCCGTATGCGACGAGGTCCGCGAAGTACTCCGAGATGAACATCGGAATGCGAATGCATCCGTGCGATGCGGGACGAATCGGTACCTGTGCAGCGCCGTGCACGGCCACTCCACCGTTGAAGTACACCGGGTTCCACATCGTGCCGAGTTTGCTTTCCCGCGTGCCAGAACGACGGTTGTAGAAGTAGTAGAGACCGCCCGGTGTGACCGACTCGCCACACACTCCCTTTTTGATCGGCTCCTTGCCGTTCAGGTTGCCGTCCTCACCGGGATCGATGGTGACTTCTTCGCACCACGGCTTGTTGTCGCCCGACGAGATGTGGGTGACGAGCGCGGGCTTGTCCTGTTTGAAGACGATCAACACCTGCTCGGGCAGGTACACCTCGACGTGAGTGTCGGTTTGCGCGTTCGGCCGGCGGGGCACGATGAGGCCGTCACGCTGGGCGACTTCCCACATTTCCGGTGTGAATTCGTCCTTCACGCCCGAGATGGGAATCCGCATGACGAGTTTCTGGAACGCCCACACCGCCTGCAAGGTCTGGTAGCCGAAGTCGCCGTCGATGAGGTTCGGGTCGAAGCCGAGGTCCTTCAGTCGTTGCTGCATTCGTTTCACGTCGTCGCCCCGGTCGCCGAGAACCAACTTCCTCGCGAGAGGAACCACCGGTCTCACGGTCGTCGGTGTGGCCGACGACGTCGTGGTGGTGGACGACGTCGACGACTCGTCGCGACCGGCGAACGCGACCGACACGACAACGAGAAGAACCGCGAGAGCAAAGTAGGCCGGACGCCAGCGGCGCAGATGGGACGCGCGCACGGGTGCACCGAAATCTTCGGGGGGCGGAAGGTCGGAGTGGTTGTCCATGGGTCGGGCGACCGTCGGGGTCGCGTGCCCCGGGGATCAACCCTGAAGGCTACGAAGTTCCCTGCGCAGTGAGAACATCTCGCGCAGGATCTTGCGGATGACCGCCGGCGAACTGAGCGTCGAAATACCCCGAGTCCGGGGGAAATAGTCGACACCGAACTGGATGACGCTCTTCCCCGTCTTGCGCGCACGGATGACGAGCTCGGCGTCGATGAAGGAGCCCTCGCTCTTCAATTCGATTTCACGCAACAGGGATCCCCTGCACAACTTGAACGCGAAGTTGATGTCACGCATCTTGACCCCGAACAGGATCCGCACGAGACCGTTGTAGAAGGCCGAATAGACGGTGCGCACATAGCCCTCGCCCGTGCGATCGAACCGGTAGGCGCTGACGATGTCGGCCTCGTAGTAGCGCATCAGACGCACGGCCTTGCGCGCTTCGAGCATGTCGAAGGGCAGGTCGGCATCGGTGTACAGAATGATGTCGCCCGTCGAATTGGCAAAACCGGTCTTCATCGACCCGCCCAACTTGCGGTTGACCGGGTGGTGGACGACCCTGACCCGGGGGTCCTCGGCGGCGAACTTGTCGGCGAGTTCCGGGGTCGAGTCGGTGGACGCATCATCGATGATGAGCAACTCGTAGGTGTCGATCTCGCCCATGCGGATCAACTCCTCGCAGAGCTCCCGCCCCGCCGAGAGGGCGCGCTCGATGTACGCCTCTTCGTTCCACATGGGGAAAAAGATGGTCATCTTCGGAAAGTTCGCCATGCCCTCGTCAGGCTACAGCGGACCAATTCCCCTTAGTATTCGCCCGAATGTCGACGACTTGGTCACGCCTCCTCGGTGCAACGTGGGTACTGGCGGCCATCGCTCACGGCTTTGTTTCCGTCGCCAGTCGCCGCACGGGAAAGCCGTTGTGGTGGGTCGACAACAACGGCTTCGCCGGTTCGATGACGCCCGTCGTCGGCGCGGGACTCGTGTACCTCGTGATGTTCGTCGCCTTTGTCGTCGCGATCCGGCGCACTGCCCCGGCACCGTTCGTCTCGGCTGCCGCATCGCTCGTGCTCGCCGCGTGCGCGATCGTCGACCTCTCCGCGGCTCCGGGTTCGGCGGTCGTCGCCCTCGCCATCTGCGCGTCGGCGATGCTCACCTCGCTCGCCGCAATGGCCGGTCGCGCCGCGCACTAGTCTCTGCCGCGAAGATCCAACGCGATTCGGGGGAATTGAAGTGGAGGGGGTTTTCAAATGAGGGGAATCAAGCATCCGCTGTCGGGCGCCATTTACGACCTGACCGAAGCGGGAACCATCCTCGTCCAGAAGGACGGGAAGGTGGGCGAATTCACGAAGGACGGCGTCTACTTGAACGGCGACGTGAAGCAGTGCGATCCGCACCTCTGCGTGTGGATCGGGGGTCGACAAGTCACGATCGACCCCAACATGGCACGCAACCAGCGCGCCATCGCGGCAAAGAAGGCGGTATCGCAATGACGATGACATCACCTGCTCCCGGCGAAGCTCGCTCGCCCGGGCTTTCGTACCAGGACCTGCACAAGAAAGACTCCCGCCCCGTACCCGAGGTGTTGCGCTGGGTCAACTGGGAGTTCATGGGCGACAGCGACATTCCCGTCGCGGCGTACACCAGTCGCGAGTGGCACGAACTCGAAAAGGAAAAGATCTGGAAGCGCGTGTGGCAGATGGCCTGCCGCGAGGAAGACGTTCCCGAGGTCGGCGACACGCTGCGTTACGACATCTGCGAGAACTCGATGCTCGTCGTGCGCACAGCACCCGACACCATCAAGGCATTCCACAACGTCTGCCTGCACCGCGGCCGTCTGCTTCGCGAATTCGACGGTCCCGCGAACGAACTGCGCTGCCCGTTCCACGGTTTTTGCTGGAACCTCGACGGTTCGCTGAAGCAGGTTCCCTGCGAGTGGGACTTCCCGCACGTCGAAAAGGACGAATGGAACCTGCCCGAAGTGAAGGTCGGAACCTGGGGTGGCTTCGTCTTCATCAACATGGATTCCAATTGCGAGTCCCTCGAATCGTTCCTCGGTGACTTCCCGTGGCACTTCGAGCGTTGGCCGCTGGAGAAGCGCTACAAGAGCGTGCACGTCGCGAAGATCTTCCCCACCAACTGGAAGGTCGTCCAGGACGCGTTCAGCGAGGCGTTCCACGTGGTGGCCACGCACCCGCAGTTGCTGTCGAGCATCGGTGACGCGAACTCGCAATACGACTGGAAGGGCAATTACTCCCGCGCCATCACACCGAACGGCACGCCGAGCCCGCACATCAAGTACACGCCGACCGAACAGGAAATGTTCGACGCGGTCGCCGACAAGCGTCTCGACGAGGAACCGTCGGTCGTTCTGCCGCCCGGCGCCACGGCACGTCAGATGTTCGGCAACGGGGGTCGCGCAACAATGCGCGAGGTCTACGGCGACAAAGCCGACGAGTTCAGCGATGCCGAGTTCAGCGACAGCATCTATTACACGCTCTTCCCTAACTTCCATCCGTGGGGGGCCTTCAACCGCATCTGCTACCGCTTCAGGCCGTACGAGGACCGTCACGACATGTCGATCATGGAGTGCATGTATCTCGAGCCCTACGACGAGTCGAAGCCGAAGCCGGCGGCGGCGCCGATCCATTGGCTGGGAGTCGACGACGACTGGGCCGAAGCCCCGGAACTCGGCAACCTCGCGCGAGTCTTCAACCAGGACACGTTCAACCTGCCCAAGGTCCAGCGCGGACTGAAGGCGATGACGAAGCCCGGCGTGACGCTCGCCAATTACCAAGAGACGAAGATTCGCCACGTGCACATGCTCATGAACAAGTGGTTCCAGAAACCCTGATCATCGGGCCCACAACCGCCACGGCGAATTGAACCCCTGAACGGTGCCGCGGGGTCGGTACCGTATTCGCCATGTCACAGGCTTCCCGCAGCAAGGTTCTCACGTCGTTGCCCTCGGGCGAGCGTGTGGGAATTGCGTTCTCGGGCGGACTCGACACTTCCGCGGCCGTCGCATGGATGCGCGAGCGCGGCGCCCTGCCCTACTGCTACACCGCCGACCTCGGCCAGCCCGACGAACCCGAACTCGACCAGATTCCCGATCGCGCCCTGCAATACGGCGCCGAGGCCGCCCGGCTCGTCGACTGCCGCGAAGAGTTGGTGCGCGAGGGACTCATCGCACTGCAGTGCGGAGCGTTCCACATCACCACCGCCGGCAAGACCTACTTCAACACGACGCCGCTCGGACGCGCGGTCACCGGAACCTTGCTCGTTCGCGCCATGCAGTCCGACAACGTCGACATCTGGGGCGACGGCAGCACGTACAAAGGCAACGACATCGAACGGTTCTACCGCTACGGCTTGATGGTGAACCCGTCGTTGCGCATCTACAAGCCCTGGCTCGACCCCACCTTCGTCACCGAACTCGGTGGACGCAGCGAGATGAGCGAGTTCCTCACCAGTCGCAAATTGCCCTACCGAGCAAGCAAGGAAAAGGCCTACTCGACCGACGCCAACATCTGGGGCGCAACACACGAGGCGAAACTCCTCGAGGAATTGAACAACGGCATGGACCTCGTCGAGCCGATCATGGGCGTCGCGCACTGGAAGTCCGACGTTTTGATCGCCGAGGAAACGGTGACCGTCGAATTCGTCGAGGGCTGGCCCGTCGCCATCAACGGAAAGCGGTTCACTTCACAGGTCGACCTCGTGAACGAGGCAAACGCCATCGGTGGTCGCCACGGTCTCGGCATGTCCGACCAGATCGAGAACCGCATCATCGAAGCCAAGAGCCGCGGCATCTACGAGGCTCCCGCGCTTGCCCTTCTCCACATCGCCTACGAGCGACTCGTCAGTGGAATCCACAATGAAAACACGATCGAGAACTACCGCACCATGGGGCGCCGTCTCGGTCGACTGCTCTACGAAGGACGATGGTTCGACCCCCAGGCATTGATGCTGCGCGAGCCGCTCATGCGTTGGGTCGGCAGTGCGGTCACCGGCACGGTCACCCTGCGCCTGCGGCGCGGTGACGACTACACGCTCGTCGACACGAGCGGACCGCACCTAACGTACGCCCCGGAACGTCTCAGCATGGAGCGCGTCGAAGACGCCGCATTCGGCCCACTCGATCGCATCGGTCAGTTGACCATGCGCAATCTCGACATCGACGACAGTCGCGAAAAGCTCGACGTCTACCGCAAGACGGGAACACTCGGAGCAGGCGGCCTCTTGGCGCTCGGTGAGGGTGACTAACTAACCAGCCACGACGCGGGCCGCGATACCCGCGACGAGCGCC
This sequence comes from Acidobacteriota bacterium, assembly GCA_018970175.1. GTDB lineage: Bacteria > Actinomycetota > Acidimicrobiia > Acidimicrobiales > Ilumatobacteraceae > F1-20-MAGs119. The sequence goes on along the minus strand of JAGWWV010000002.1, from coordinate 71,928 downwards.
GTGCGAAACGGAATGGTGTCGGCGATGACATGTTCGTTCTCGCCGTGCGCGCCTCCGCCAACCGCGCCAAGACCATCGAGCGTCGGTACGCCGATTGCCGCGGTGAAGTTGCCGTCGGAACCTCCGCCCACGGAGACGCCAATAAGATCGCGACCGTCGACTTCAGCGGCCACCTCGCGGGCCAACGCGAACAAGTCCCTGGACATTGATTCGTGCATCGGAGGTCGGTGGAGCCCGCCCGAGACTGCAATTGACGCGCCGCCCAGCACCGGCGTCAGCGAATTCATGAGGGACTCGACACGCTGCTTTTCGTCGGGCGTGACGACCCGTGCGTCGACGAGGATCGTCGCGCTGTCGGGCACGGTGTTGTCGGTCGTTCCCGCCGACGCGACGGTCGGTGTCACGGTGGTGCCCAGCGATGGATTGCCAAAGCCGTTGATGCGCTGCACTTGATGCGACAACTCGACCAATGCGTTGATTCCCTTTTCGGGTTCGAGGCCCGCGTGCGAGGCACGACCCGTGATGACCACTTCGAAGGTTCCGGTTCCCTTGCGGGCGATTTTCAGCGCACCGCCATCGGCACTCGGTTCGAGCACCAGCACCGCGTCGACTGCCCGGGCCATTTCTTCCACGAGCCCACGGCTGGTCTTCGAGCCCACCTCTTCGTCGGCGGTGAAGAGCATCGACACGTGTGCCGGATCGATGCCCGCCTCGCGCAACATACGCGTTGCGTGGACCGCCTGAACGATTCCGGCCTTCATGTCGAAGACACCGGGGCCGCGCAACACGCCTTCGTCGTTCGTGAACGGCCGCGCATCGAGCGTTCCGGCCTTGTGAACGGTGTCGTGGTGACCGAGAAAGAGCACCGCGGGCCGTGCAGTGGCACGCACCGCAACGTGGGGACCGACGGGTGAGTCGACGAGTTCGGCGCTCAAACCGGTTCCACGCGCAATGAGGTCCGCCACCGCGCGGGCACTGGCCGCGACGCGTTCGGCGTCGCGCGACGGTGATTCGACCGATACGAGGCTCGCGATATCGGCGATGGACGCGTCGAGCGACGCCATCGCCGCGACGAGATAGGGGTGCACGACAAAAGAATAGGGTGAGCCGATGGAATTCATCGCCAATTTGATGGACGCAGAACTCGACCCCGTCGAATGGGCGCAACTGCGCGAAAGCGAGGGGTGGCACGTCCTTGGTTGTGCCGACCACTTCTTCAGCCCGACGAAGACCTACCCCCACGTTTGGGTCACGCTTGCTGCAATGGCCGGCGGAACGTCGAGGGCAAAGCTCACCACGTCGTTTGCGAACAACCTCTTCCGGTCGCCCGTTGAATTCGCCCAGGCGTCGCTGCAGATGCAACGCATCTCGAAAGGTCGGTTCGAGGCGGGTCTCGGGGCCGGGTGGGAAAAGGCCGAGGCACTCGGCGCCGACATCGACTATCCGGAACCCGCGATTCGTGCCGAGCGTTACATCGAAGCCGCGCACATCGTACGCAGCTTCTTCGACACCGGGGCCTGCAGATTCGAAGGGAAGCACTACGACATCGACGTGCCGCGGCTCGGTCCGATTCCCGCCGAGGGGGCGCCACCCCTCGTGTTCTCACTTGGTGGTCCGCGAACCATCCGCCACATCGCACCCATCGCCGACCGGGTCGAGGTGAAGTTGATCTCGCAGATCACCCGCGATGGTGCGGTGAACCTTCCGGCCATGGCGAGCGTGCCCGAGAGTCACCTTCACGATCTCGTTCGCCGCATCCGCGACGTCAACCCCACGGTTCCCCTCAGCGTCTTCATCCTCTGCTCGGCGGGCGATGACGAACGCACCAAGGGTGTCGAGGGTCTCCTCGGAGATTCCTTTCTCGGAGGGTTCTACGGCGCGCCCGGCAAGGTTGCGGCCTCGATGATGAAACTCGCAGATGCGGGAATCGACCGCATCGAGGTGAGCCCGTTCACTGAAGCGAGTTTCTCCTTGCTGGCGAAGGAACTTTTCTAGGTCGAGCCACCCGTCGAGCCACCCGTCGCGTCCGCCACGCTCGCCCGACGCACCACCTGTCAGACTGACCCTCGTGTCGGGGGACGTGGTTAACGAGCGGGTGCCCCGCATCGCAATTCTTGGTCTTGCGACATCGATGCTCGGCATGACCGCGCTGCCGTTCGCGGTCACCGGAACGAACCTCGGCGTGCCCCTCATCAAGGCCGACTTCAATGCGAGTCTCTCCACGTTGTCGTGGACGCTGTCGGGATACTCCATCGTCCTCGCTGCGCTCACCATGTTGGGCGGAACTCTCGCCGCACGCACCGGAACACTGCGCGCGTTCCAGATCGGCACCATCATCTTCGCCGCGTCGTCGGCGCTGTGCGTTTTTGCACCGAATGCCGCGATCCTCGTGGCGGGTCGCGTCCTCCAGGGCGTCGGAGGGGCCTTCATCGTTCCCGCATCGGTATCGGTCGCACTCGTCGGTTGGCCCGACTCGCGACGCGCATTCGCAATGGGTGTGTGGACGGGCGCGTTCCCCATCGGGTCGACCACCGCACCGATCATCTGCAGCGCCGTCATCACCGGCGGCGAATGGCGTTGGATCTTCGTCGTGCCGCTCGGACTCGCTCTCCTCACCTTCGGTCTGTCACTCGTCCTGCGCGCGGCGGGCAAGAACCAGCCCATCGCCGCACCTGCGGCTCCTGGATTGCCCGACATCGTCGGCATGATCGCCGGCACAGCTGCGACGGGTCTCACCGCGCTCGGCCTCGTTCAAGGAAAGGCGTGGGGCTGGAGCAGCGTGCGAACGATCGGCGTCTTCGTGATTGGGGCAATCCTCGTGCCCGTTCTCATCGCCCGGTCCCGCTCACACCCGAGGCCGTTCCTGCCGGTGCGCATGTTCAGCGTCCCCACGTTCCGGGTTGCCAACATCGCAAACGTCGCGGTGTCGATGATCGGCATGTCGGTCTGGCTCATCTGGCCGCTGCTTCTCGGCGGGCTCTGGAAGTACGACGCGTGGGGAATCGGTCTGGCAATGTCGCCGACGCCGGTTCTCGGTGGACTCGGGGCCATCTTCTCCTCCCGTCTCGTCGAACGCTTCGGCTACCGCACGCTGCTCAGTGCGGGCGCGGTTGCCCTTGTCGCCGCGACGCTGTGGTTCATGCTGCGTACCGAGGAGCGCGCCGACTACTGGGGCCACCTCTTCCCGGGTCTCATCCTCACGGGCATTGGCATGGGACTTCTCTTCTCGTTCCTGAACGCCGCGGCGCTCTCCGATCTCGAGCCGCTGGACTTTCCGACGGGCAACGCGACCTTCAGCACCGGCCGCTTCCTCTCGGGCGCCATCGGAATTGCCGCCGTCGTCGCCATGATGAGCAGCGGTGGCGACCACCCGGTCGATCCGTTCCGCCGCGCCTACGGCTTTCTGTTCGCCATGTCGATCGTCGCCTTCGTCGCGATCGTCGTCTTGTGGCCCCGCAAGCGCTCCTGAGCAAACCGCGCTCCCCGTCGATATCTTGACGTCCTCTGTTTGGTGTACCTAACATCAAACGAAACCCGAGCGAAAAGTTCTCACGAAAGCCCCCAAACCCTTGAAACCACTGACTTTCCTACGCCTTGCCGCACTGGCCGCCCTCGCCACCACTGCCGCCGCCTGCGGTGGCGGCTCTGACGAGTCGGGCGACTCCCGTACGGTCACCGTCTACACGGGTCGCCACTACGGCATCGAGCCGGTGTTCGACGCCTTCACCGCATCGACGGGAATCGAGGTGCGTTTCACGGCCGGGTCCGATCCCGAGTTGCGCGAACGACTCGTCGCGGAAGGTGACAACACCCCGGCCGACCTCGTCATGACCGCCGATGCAGCCAACATCGAACTCGCCGCGGCGGCCGGGCTCCTCGCGCCCGTCGAGAGCAAGAAGCTCAACGATGCGATTCCCGAGGAACTTCGCTCGGCAAAGAACGAGTGGTTCGCGCTCAGTCGCCGCTTGCGCGTCGTCATGTACTCGACCGAGCGCGTCACCGAGCCACCAAGTACCTACGCGGCGCTCGGCGACGAACGGTGGTCGGGCAAGTTGTGCCTTCGGCCCAGCACGCATCCCTACACGCAGTCGTTGGTTGCATCAATGATTCTGAACCTCGGAGCCGACAAGGCGCGCGCGATCGTCGACTCATGGGTTGCCAACAAGCCGCTCTACATCAACTCCGACACCGACATCCTGAAGGCGATTGCCGCGGGAGACTGCGACGTCGCGCTTGCGAATTCGTACTATCTCGCGCGCCTCCTGGCCGAGGAGCCCGCAACGCCGGTGGCCATCAGTTGGCCCGAACAAGACGGCACCGGCGCCCACGTGAACGTGAGCACCGCGGGCATCACCGCCGCCGCCTCGAACCCCGATGAGGCAATCGAGCTTCTCGAGTGGTTGGCAACCGAGGGCCAGAAGACCTTCAGCGACGCGAACTTCGAATACCCGGCCGACCCCGACGTGGCGCCCGCCGACGTTCTCGTGTCGTTCGGCGAATTTCGGGCCGATCTTGCCGCGGTTCGCGAACTTGGTCGCCTGAATCCCGACGCGGTCGAGTTGCTGTCGCGCGCGGGCTACGAATAGGACGGCGGCCCTGCGCGCATTCGCAACGAACAGAGCGGGCTCGACCCTCGGCTGGATCGCGATGGTCGTTGTCGCCGCGCTCGTGGCGATACCCGTCGCCGTCATCGTGACGTCGATCTTCGACCCGACGACGCAAATGTGGTCCGAGCTCTGGGAGACACGCCTTCCGGGAATGATCACCGACACCACGACGTTGTTGGTGACCGTCGTGGCCGGCACCGTCATTCTCGGCACCGGACTCGCCTGGCTCGTCACCGCGTACGACTTTCCCGCCCGCCGGTTGATCGGCTGGTTGCTCGTCACACCGCTCGCAGTGCCCGGCTACGTCGCCGGATTCGTGTGGCTCGACACGCTGTCGGGACCCTTCGGTCCGCGCGGTGCGCGCACCATCTGGCTCTGTGCCGCGACCATGATCCTCACCCTCTACCCGTACGTGTATCTCTTTGCCCGCGCATCGTTCCGCTCACAGGGTTCCGACGCCAGGGATGCCGCACGAACCCTCGGACTCGGACCAGTCCGCACGTTCTTCCGCGTTGCATTTCCGCTCGCACGTCCCGCGCTGGCCGCGGGTGGTGCACTCGTCACAATGGAAGTTCTCACCGACGTCGGCACCGTGCGGCTCTTCAACGTGAGCACCGTTGCCGACGGCGTTCTGCGTGTCTGGTTCGGTACCGGGAGTCGTGATTCAGCCGCGGAACTTGCGACGACCCTCGTCGTCACCGCGGTCGCACTCGTCGCAATCGAACGCGGATTACGCCGCGGTGCAAGGTACGGCACACGCGCGGTGACCCGACCCATGCAGGCACTCCCCCTCGGCCTGCGCGGACGAACGGTCGTCCTCGCAGGAACATCCGGCGTACTCGCGCTCGCCGTTGGTGTCCCCGTCGTTCGGCTGCTGGTCTGGTCGCAAGAAGCCCGTCGCAACGGCGCCACCGCGACGGTTGCCGGCGGACTCTGGCACCACCTGTCGGGCACGTTCGTCATTGCGACGCTCGCGACCCTCACGTGCGTTGCACTCGGCATCACCCTCGCGCTCCTCGTCCGCCGTCGGGGTGTTGCGGGTCGACTCATCAGCCGTGTGTCATCACTCGGCTATGCGATGCCGGGCCCCGTCGTGGCCGTCGGTGCAGTCATCACGCTCGCCGCTTTCGACCGCAGCGAAGTGCTCCCCAACGGTTCCGTTCTCGTCGGTTCACTCGTCGGGCTGGTCTTCGCACTCACGGTGCGGTTTCTCGCCGTCGGACTACACGGCGTCGAGTCGGGCCTCGAACAAACCCCGGCCAACACGGTCGCGAGCGCCCGCATGCTCGGCGCGGGTCCCGTTCGTATTGCATGGTCGGTCGAGATTCCCGCTGCCCGGACCGCGATACTTGCGGCAACGGCGCTCTTGATGATCGATCTCATGAAGGAATTGCCGATCACCCTGCTCTTGCGGCCCTTCGGATTCGACACCCTGTCGGTCTGGGTGTGGCAGGCAACGTCGGAGAGTCTCTGGACCCAAGCCGCAATACCCTCCCTCGCAATGATCGTGATCGGAATGGTTGCGGTCGGTGCGCTCCTCACGGCGCTCGAGCGCGGAGCGGAGTTGACGTCGTGAGTGGTTCAGCGGTTGCTTTGGACGTTGCCGGGCTGACACGGGTGTTCGACGGCAGGACCGTCGTCGACAACGTCGACCTGACACTGGGCGACGGCGAAATTCTCACCCTCGTTGGTCCGAGCGGATGCGGCAAGTCCACGCTCATGCGTCTCATCTCCGGGCTCGAACCGGCCGACAGCGGGCGCGTGCGTGTCGGCGATCGAGACGTCACGAAAACTCCTGCGGAACATCGCCAGATTGGGTTCGTCTTCCAGGAGAGTTCGCTCTTCGGGCATCTTCGGGTCACACAGAACGTCGCGTTCGGACTGCGTCATCTCCCTCGATCCGAACGCAGCACGCGTGTCGAAGAAATGCTCGAGTTGGTCCAGCTCGGCGGGCTCGGCCGTCGTTACCCGCATCAATTGTCGGGCGGCGAGCAACAGCGCGTCGCGCTCGCTCGCGCACTGGCCCCTCGGCCACGGATCGTGCTTCTCGACGAACCTTTCGCGAGCCTCGACGAGGTGCTGCGCGAGGATCTCGGACACCAAGTGGTGTCGATTCTTCGGTCGGCATCCACCGCTTCGGTTCTGGTGACGCACGATCGCCACGAAGCAATGACATTGGGTGACCGCATCGCCGTGATGCACGGTGGTCGGATCGAACAGTGCGACACCCCTGAAGCGGTGTACCGCGCTCCGGCAACCAGGTTCGTGGCATCCTTCGTCGAGGTTGCGTCGTTCATTCCCGATGACAATGGATCGGTGTTCGTCGCGCGTCCCCATCACCTGTCGATGACCACCGGTGGAAACGACCGCGTGGTGCGTATCGAGTTCCTCGGCTCGGGCTACCGGTACACAGTGCGCCGCGCCGACGGCAACGACGCCGTTGTCGACATGGCCAACAGGAGCGACCTGCAGGTGGGCGATGCGTGCACCGTCGGTGTCAATGCACCCGATCTCCACCGCCTCGCCTGAGCGCGCTCGACACCAAACAAGTGCCCGGGGTGGGGATCGAACCCACACGGCCCTTTCGGGCCAGGGGGGTTTAAGCCCCCCGCGTCTGCCAATTCCGCCACCCGGGCAACGGCGTCAGGCTACGCGCTGAACTTGCCCGGTGGCTTTGGATGAGGCGACGGATGACGTGAGGAGAGGCGTGACGGCCGACCACAGTGCAGCCCGCACGGTGTCGGACTCAGGTGGAACGAGTTCATTGACCACGATGACGCCGTCGATCATGTCTGCCAACACCGCGGCCATCGGACGTTGCTTCACCGCGACCGCAACCAGCCCACCACCGGGGCGACGACGAACGGTGCGTTGAACCCCAACGATGCGCGGCGGGGTGCGGAATCCCGGGGCAATGAGACCGAATCGGGTGGCGACGACGCCGAGAAGATTGGCTGCCTCGACGAAAGCGGTGTTGCTCATGATCGGCTTGTTCGCCGTTGGTTTGCTGATCGTCATTTCCGCCACGCAGACATGGTGACAGCGGGGTGTGACACGCCACTCGTAGTCTTTCCGCGTGGCCGGCGAATCGTTGAACCCCATCCAGCAGATGGTCCTCGATGCACTCGCCAAACGCCCTGACTTTGTCCCCACAACGCCCGACCTCGCCGATGAGATCGAGTCCCATCTTGTCGAGGCACTCGAACCCCTGGCGCGGCATTATTCGCCCACAAACGCGCTGTTCATCACCAAACACAAACTCGGCTCGGTGCATTCGTGCGAAGCACATCACGTGGCCACGCGCGACACATTTGCCTGGTCGGTTCCATCCGTGCGCGGCACCGTTCTCCACAAAGCCATCGAGCTTCTCCTCAACGTTCGCACACCCCGTAGCCCGGGCGAACTCGTCGACGACGCACTTGATCGCATCGTCGAGTCGGAACGCGGCACGGCATCCGACTTCATCGCATCGCTCTCCCCCGCCGAACAGGCCGAACTTCGTGCAGGAGTCGTCGACCTCGTCACCAAATACGAAGACTCCTTCCCACCACTGAAACCCGAGTGGCGTCCCGTCGTCGAGTCACCGGCAAAGGTCAATCTCTTCGACGGTGCGGTCGTGCTCTCCACGCGCTCCGACCTCACCATTGGTCACCCCGGCAGCAAGGTGATCATCGACATGAAGTCGGGACGCATCACGCAGTCGCACCGCGAAGACCTGCGCTTCTACTCTCTCGTCGAAACACTGAAGTCACGCCAGGCACCGCGACTGACGGCGACGTTTTCACTCGAGTCGCAACGCATCGACACCGAAGCTGTCGGGCTCAACACCCTCCGCGCCGCGGTTCACCGCCTCGTCGAGGGGGCGCAGCTCATCGACGAACTCGACCGCCAGGCACGACCTCCAATTCGCCGCGCGGGGGCGCAGTGTCGCTGGTGTCCGCTCGCCGAGTCATGCGACGAAGGTCGTGCGCACCTGAACGGTGGCACCGACGACTCCGACGGTTACTGAACGTCCATCAACGCGAACGGCACGCCAAGACCCGCGAGCGAACGTGCGGTCGCGATGCGACGACCCACCTGTGTCGCCGGCTTCGGCGCGCCGATCACGTCGGGGCCGGCGAACGTACACACGGCATCGAGGTCGGCCACGTTGACGACGAAGCCCCACACATGCGGTGCGACTACCTCGGCACCACCCACCACCACTTCGACGATCACGTTGTCGACCCGGTGGAAACCCTGCGTCACGCCGCCGCCCGCGTCGCGCACCCGCTTGCGCGGTGCACCGGTGAGACGGGTGATTTCGTCGCATGTCGCGTCGAGGTCGTTGGTGCGCCACACGACATGGTCGACGCCGAGGCAACCAATGGCTCCGGCGGGACCGGCGAAAGCCGTGTCGGACAGACGCCAATCAACCGAGCCCGCTGCGAGCGACGTGTCGACGACAAGTTCGACGTCGACCAAAGAAAAAGAGGTCCGCTCACCCTCGGACGAGAGCTGTGCGAACCCCAATGCCTCCCACGGATCGGGAGACCCACCCACCACCAACGCGGCGATGGACGTCATGAACGAAGAACCCGGGTGCGGCTCAGCCGCGACCCATGTTCGGACGCTTGCCGTGATTGGCCTTCGAACGGCGGAGGCGGGCCTTGCGCTTCTTCGTCTTCTTCGACATGGGTGGGCAGGCTAGCGCCGAGGCACCGATTCGCCACTCGAGACACGGCTCAGGGGCAACCCGTGAGGCCGGCTCGTACCGCGGCGTACTCGGCTTCGTCCATGGCGAGCGACCATCTCACCTTCACCGACACCCAGGCGGCGAGGTAGGTGCACCGATAGGTGACCAACGGGGGCAGCCACTCGGCCGGGTCCCTGTCGGACTTCGACTGGTTCACCGAATCGGTGACGGCAAGCAGGGTGCGCCGGTCGGACAGATCGTTCGCGTAGTTGGTGCGCTGGGTCTCCGTCCACGCGTACGCACCCGACTGCCACGCCTCGTTCAGCGCCACCACATGGTCGATGTCGACATCCGATGGATTCGTCCACGTTGCGCCGTCGTAGGGCGAATACCACGTTCCGCTCGTCACGCGACACGACGAACCCACGACTGCCGGGGTTCTGCTGTCGCGGATGAGCACGTCTTGGCGCGCGTCGCATCCGTTGCGATCGAGGTCTTTCCAGTGCGGAAAGAGATCGCGGTTGTATCCAGCGGTGTACTCGGGGACGATGCGAATTGCGCCGAGCTGGTCGAGAACCGTCGAACCGGGCCTCGCAGTGCTGGGCGTGAATGCAACCGCGATCGTCGTGGTTGTGACGGCAGGCAACGGCATCGTTGTCGCGGGAGAAGCCGCACGTGTCGTGGAGGGCGACGTCTGGGGAACCGACGTTGGCTGAGCGGGAACGACTTGCGGTGGCGAAGGCTGCGTCGGCGACATCTGCGGCGGCACAGGCTGTGTCGTCGTCGAATTCCGGCATGCCCCCAGGATGCGAGCGAGTCGGGCCGACTCTGCAGGGTCGGCCGCCAAGCCCCACGTCACTTTGACCTCGACCCACTTCGCCACGTAGGCACAACGAAACGTCGGTGCCGGCAACCACCGGGAAGGATCGCGGTCGGCACGCTGAACGTTCGCGGCCAAGGTCACGCCCAGCGCCGTCGCTCTCAGTTTCGGGTCGTTGGCGAATTCCCGGCGCCGCGCAGCACTCCACGCGTGCGCACCCGACTCCCATGCTTCACGCGGAGGCACGATGAACGGCGAACGACCTGCAGGGATTCGCGACGGAAACGACGATTCTCGAAAACCGCCCGACACTTCGGCGGCAACGCGCAGGCCGACCGTTGGATCCGGCGTCGACGCATGCGCCGGAGCCGTGAACACCACGAAGGCACCGCATGTGGCGATCAGCCACCTGCGGTGATCAATCATCACGCACCAATGGCGAGATCCATCTCGATGAAGATGCACTCACCGGGGCAGACCTCGGCTGCTTCGACAACCGCCCCGTGATGTCGCAGCGCAACCCACGCCAGACTGCGCGCACCACCGGGATCGTTCAGCGGTGAACCGTCCTGTGCCACGTAGGCGATTCCATCCTCGAGCTGCACGAAAACATCGGGACAATGATCGACGCAGAGACCGTCGCCCGTGCACAGGTCCTGGTCGATCCACACGTGCATGGGCGAAAAACTACCGTCGGCCTTCCGGTTGTGCCCTACCCTGACGCTGTGACCGATGCCGTGCCGCCCGTCGCGCCCCGTCGACAACTCGTGTGGCACCGCCCGACGGGCGACGTCAATGACCCGTGGGCGTGGCTCCAAAATCGCGACGACCCCGCGACGATCGCGTATCTCGACGAAGAGAACGCGTTCGCTGATGAGTGGTTCGCACGGGGTACACCATCGATCGACGACGTCTTCGGCGAGATCAAGTCTCGAATCGTTGAGACCGACATGTCGGTTCCGGTTCTCCACGGCGGTTGGTGGTACGTCTCGCAGACGCGCGAAGGGCTTGCGTATCCGATCCACTGCCGCGGACGCAGTGCCGAAGGTGCCGCCGAGCAGGTTTTGCTCGACGAAAACATCGAGGCCGCCGGGAACGACTTCTTTTCAGTTGGCGCCTTCGAGATCGACCGATCGCATCGCTACGCCGCGTGGTCGCATGATGTCGACGGAAGCGAACAGTACGAGATGCGCATCCGCGACCTTTCGAGCGGAATCGATCTTGATGATCGCATCGACAACACATCGCATGCGGGTGTTGCGTTCAGCGGCGACGCCACCGAACTCTTCTACGTTCTGAACGACGAGGCGATGCGGCCGTACCGCGTGATGCGCCACCGCATCGGAACCGCCCAGTCCGACGATGTCGAAGTCTTCTCCGAACCCGACGAACGTTTCTACGTCGGGGTTGGCACCACACGCTCAGGACGCTTCATCATCATCGAATCGGGGTCGCGTTCCAGCAGTGAGTGCAGAGTCGTCGACGCCGATCGACCGCTCGAGCCTCCTCGCCTCGTACGCGCCAGGGCCGACTACGTCGAATACTCGATCGACGACTGGGGCGACACTTTCGTCATTCTCACCAACCTCGATGCAGAGGATTTCCGGGTCATGACCGCCCCGGTCGATCGTCCGTCGGAATGGACCGAGTTCATCGCCCACGAACCCGGGCGAAGGATCACCGACATCGATGCTTTCAGGGATTTTCTCGCGCTCAGCGAATGGCGCGACGCCCAGCCCCGTGTGCGCCTCGTGCGAACCAACGGGACCGCGACAACCATTCCCGTCATCGACGAGCCGCACGATGTCGAGCTCGAGTCGAATCCCGAGTGGGCCGCTTCGAGTGTCCGCTTTGCGTACCAATCGATGCTCACGCCACCAACCATCGCCGAGTTCGATGTCGATGGCGGACACACCACGGTGTTGAAACGCGTCGAGACGCCCAACCTCGACCTCTCCGCGTACGTTTCGTTCCGCGAATGGGCGGTTGCCGACGACGGAACACGCATTCCCCTCGACATGGTTGTTCGTCGCGACACGCCCACCGATGGCACGGCCCCGGCGGTGCTCTATGGCTACGGAAGTTACGAGTATTCGATTCCACCTCGGTTCTCGGTGTCTCGATTCTCGATGCTCGACCGCGGCTGGCTGTGGGCCCTCGCGCACCCGCGGGGCGGTGGAGAACTTGGTCGACGTTGGTATCTCGAGGGACGCCTGTTGAACAAGCGCAACACGTTCACAGACACGATCGCGTGCGCACGACACCTCGAGGAACGTCGCCTTGTTGGCCGTCGTCGCATCGCCGTCTACGGCGGCAGCGCCGGGGGCCTGCTCGTCGGTGCATGCCTCAACATCTCACCGCAATCGTTCGGTGCCGCGGTCGCTGCAGTTCCGTTCGTCGACGTCGTGTCGACAATGAGCGACCCGACGCTTCCGCTCACCGTGACTGAGTGGGAGGAATGGGGTGATCCCCGTGTCGAGCCGTGGGCCACGTACATGCTTTCCTACTCGCCCTACGACAACGTCGAAGAACGCGACTACCCACCGATCTACGTCACTGCCGGACTGAACGACCCGCGCGTCGGCTACCACGAACCTGCGAAGTGGGTTGCAAAACTTCGCGCCCTTCGGAAACCACCCGTGGTGTATTTCCGTTGCGAAATGGGTGCGGGCCACGGTGGGCCATCGGGGCGCTACGAGCACTGGCGCGATGAAGCGCACAACCTCGTCTTCATGTTGCGGACGCTCACGCCCCCGCAATGACCGCGACGGCGACGCCGATCAGTCCCACGTTGCGGCCAACGCTCAACCACGAAACGGGTCGCGGTCGTCCTGCACCGAAACACATGCACGACGGGCGCTGACCGGCCGCCAGCACCTTCACCAACGCCACGGTGAACGAAACAAGCACGGCCGCGGACACCGCACCGACGACAACGGGTGAAATCCGCACGATCAGCAACACGCCGAGCACGATCTCGAGCCACGGCAGGTACGCGCGCACCAGGCGATCAATCGAGCGTCGACCCGTGGAGAAAGGCGTTCCTTCCACCTGCCATGCGTCGCGACTCGCCACTTTTGCGATACCGGACCATTCGAACACCAGTCCCAGCGCGAGCGCGGCAACCGTTGTCATTTTCGACTCACTCGGCCGGCAGAACGGGAACGACCTTGCCGCGGTAGAACGCCATGGCGTTCTCCGTGCCGGGCGCATCGAGATGCGTCACGCGGCCCACCGCGAAGTGATGGTCACCGTGGACCTCGTTCGACTCGAGATCACAATCGATGACGACGATCGACCCGTCGAGCCTCGGACATCCGTTCTCCGAGGGTGCCCAGTCGATACCCGAAAAGCGATCGTCGGCTTCCTTGGCGAATCTCCAGCACACGTCCCCCTGGTTCGCAGCGAGAACGTTGACTGTGAACTTCTTCGTCGACGCGAGCGCCGCCCACGTGCGCGACGACGTACCGGGAAGGAACCCGACGAGCGGCGGATCGAGCGACACCGACACGAACGACCCGATGGTGATTCCCTGCGGTACTCCGTCGGCATCGATACCCGTGACCACGACGACACTCGTCGGGACCTGACCGAGAACCTGTCGGAAACGCTGCGAATCAAACTCCGTCACTTCGCCAAACTAGACCAGAACGGTCTGACTTCATGTTCTGGGTCAGACCAGAACGGTCTGACTTCATGTTCTGGGTCAGACCAGAACGGTCTGACCTTCATGCGCGGCGAAGACGTTGCAGCCGGCGGCGGCGCCGACGCTTCGCAGACACGACAGGCGGGCGTCGAGCGCGTCGTCGGACCGCGACGGGTCGTGGTGGAAGAGCGCGAGGTTCTTCACACCGTGGGTCGTGGCGACCCACACCGCGTATTCGGCCGTGCAGTGTCCCCAGTCGGCCTTGCGCGCGAACTCTTCGGGCGTGTACTGCGAGTCGTGGATCAGCAGGTCGACGCCGTCGACCAGTTCGCGTGCCGCATCGCTGATGCCGTGCGATCCATCCTTCGGTTGCTGGTGATCGGGAAGGTACGCGATCGACCGTCCGTCGAAATCGAGGCGGTACCCGAGTGTCGGCCCGACGTGCGGAATGAGGCGCGCGCGAACGTTCACCCTGTCGATGAAGAAGTCACCCTCGTCGGTGTCGACGAAGTCGATCGTTCCGGGGATGCGATCGAGACCGACGGGGAACAGTGGCGGGCTCACGAGCTTGTCGAACATCGCCTTCACCGTCATGCCGTCGTCCTGACGAGGACCGTGCACCGTGAACACCGTGTCCGGATTCAGCAACGGCGCGAAGAACGGAAGACCTTGTGTGTGGTCGAAGTGCGAGTGCGTGAGGAGACACGTTCCGACGAAACGCGTGTCACGCGTCAGACATTCACGCCCGAAGTAGCGAAGTCCGGTACCGAGATCGAAGAGAATCGGCTGACTTCCGGGCGACAACACCGACACGCACGACGTGTTCCCGCCGTAACGGATGATGTCGTTGCCGTGACATGGCGTCGAACCACGAACGCCATGAAAGGTGACGCTGAATGCCGCGCCACGACTGGTTGCCGAAGAGTCCCCCATTGCGAAGAGACGGTAAAGGTGGAGTACCTGTGAAGTAAATGGGCAGGGCCCGTGACCTTCGTCGCAGCGACTAGTTTTTCGTACATGTCGCCCACCCGACCCACCGCGATCAGCGTCGAAACGCGGGGTGTCGACTTCCAATGCCTCACCCTCGGCAATGGCCCCCTTGCGCTGCTGCTTCACGGGTTTCCCGATTCGGCCCATTCCTGGCGACCTCTCATGGAACGCCTGGCCGATGCCGGATGGCGTGCGGTCGCCCCTTTCATGCGCGGCTACGCGCCAACCTCGGTACCCGCCGACGGTTGTTTCCAGACCGCAGCCCTCGCCGCTGACGCGGTTGCACTGCACGATGCACTCGGTGGCGACGGCGACGCGGTCATCGTCGGTCACGACTGGGGTGCACCCGCGACCTACGGCGCCGCGCTCCTTGCCCCCGACCGGTGGCGGCGTGTCGTCGGCATGGCCGTACCACCCGGGCCGGCCATCGGTGCCGCTCTCGTCGGAAACCTCGCACAACTGAAGCGCAGTTGGTACATGTTCTTCTTTCAGCACCCGTTGTCCGACATGGTGGTTGCAGCGAACGACCTTGCCTACATCGACATGTTGTGGAACGACTGGTCGCCGGGTTTCGACGGCGCCGACACGGTGGCCGCAACGAAAGACGCGTTGCGCGATCCGAAGAACCTCGCAGCCGCACTGGGCTACTACCGCGCGACTCTCGGCGACGGCAAGAAGGACCCGGCCCTCGCCGATCTCCAAGCTCGCATGGGATCAGAGACGCCGACCCAACCGCTCCTCTATCTCCACGGCGTGAATGACGGCTGCATCGGTCGGGAAGTCGCCGAGTTCGCCGCAGCCACTTCGCCGGCGACGGTCGAGGTGCGGCTGGTCGAAGGTGCGGGACACTTTCTCCAACTCGAACAGCCGACGGTGGTTGCCGACCACGTGTTGGGATGGATCTCATGACAAAGCCCGTTCTGCCCGATGGTTTCGTCGTCGTCGTCAAACGCGAGTGCGCGACGTGCGTGATGACCGAGCCGGTTCTCGCCGACATCTCACGCTCATCGAAACTCACCGTCTACACGCAGGACGACGCGTCGTTCCCCGAGTCCGTACCGCATCTCCATGACGAGGATCTCGCGGTGTCGTGGCACAACGACATCGAAACCGTCCCGACGTTGATGCGTATCGAGAACGGCGTCGAGGTGGCGCGCACCGTCGGCTGGAGCCGCGACGCCTGGCGTGAGCTCACGGGGCTCGGCCATCTCGGGGAGGAACTCCCCGTCATGCGTCCCGGATGTGGTTCGCTCAGTGTCGACCCCGACATCGTCGACAAATTGCGCGCGCAATTCACGGGTTCGGTGTTGACCGCGCGTCAGGTCGAGATGGCTGCAGCCGAGGACGAATTCGAATCGATGTTCAACCGCGGTTGGACCGACGGATTACCCGTCATACCGCCGACGCCGGAACGCGTTCTGCGGATGCTCACCGGCACCACGCGGAAACCCGACGAGGTGATCGCACTCGCACCACCCGATCTCGTCCCCCTCACCGTCGAGAAGGTCGCAATCAACGCCGTGATGGCCGGTTGCCTTCCCGAATATCTGCCGTGGGTGATCGCCGCTCTCGAGGCTGTGTGCAACGACAAGTTCAACATGCACGGAGTACTCGCCACCACGATGCCGGTCGGACCCGTCATCGTGTGCAACGGACCCGGCACCAAGCGCATCGGGATGAACAGCGGGATCAACGTGTTCGGCCAGGGCAACCGCGCGAACATGACCATCGGCCGCGCAGTGCAACTGACGATCCGCAACGTCGGCGGCGGCCGACCCGGCGAGGTCGACCGCGCGACGCACGGCAACCCCGGCAAGCTCAGTTTCTGTTTCGCCGAAGACGAGGATGGCTCACCCTTCGGCACCTTGGCCACCGAGCGCGGCATCCCCGGCGGCGTCGATGCCGTCACGGTGTTTGCCGGCGAGGGACCGCGCTGCGCCGTCGACCAACTCGCCCGCACTCCCGATGAACTGGTGACGTCGTTTGCGGCGTGCCTGCGAACGGTCATGCACCCGAAGTCGGTCATGGCGTTCGACGTGATCCTCGTGGTGAGTCCCGACCATTCGCGACTCTTTGCGGAGGCGGGTTGGGATCGGCGGCGAATCCTCGACGAACTGCATTCACGGTTGCAGATCGACTCGAACACCATCCTCCGTGGAGTCGACGGAATGGCCGAAGGACTCCCCGATCGATTCCGCGACCGCACCGTGCCGAAGTTTCGACCCGACGGAATCCTTCTCACGCACGCAGGTGGTGGAGCCGGCCTCTTTTCATCGATCATCGCCGGCTGGGCCAATGGCGACATGGGAAGCCAGCCGGTCACCGTCGCGGTGAAGAGCTGATTTCGTGAAAGAATGGAGCCCGTGACAGCAGCCCGCCTCACCATCCTCGACCCAACGAGCGAGTCGCGCCCGGCTCGACGCGAGCTGCTCGCCCGTCCCGAATCGATCGACGGCATGACAATCGGTCTGCTCGACATTCGCAAACCCCGTGGCGACGTCTTCCTCGACCGCATCGAACAGTTGCTCACCGAACGCGGTGCGCGCGTGATGCGCTACGCGAAACCCACCTTCACCAAGCCGGCTCCGGCCGACCTTCGTCACGAGATCGCCTCGCAGTGCAATCTCGTCATCGAAGCACTTGCCGATTGAGGCAGCTGCACGTCGTGCAGTGTGCACGACATCGCAGACTTGGAACTCCGGGGCGTGCCCTCGATGTTCGTCGCCTCGAGCGAGTTCGTAACGGCGGCAATCTCACAATCCGAGGCGTTGGGCTTCCCCGACGTCGCACGCGTGTTCGTCGAGCACCCGATCCAGGACCGCACCGACGACGAGATGGTCGCCATCGCAGACGCCGCGTTTCCGGAAATCCTCGCCGCTATCTGCGTTTCTCGCTGAGCCTGTAGGCACGGCCGACACGTTCAACCAGTCCGTCGGCGACCAGTGACTCGACGAGACGTTCGGCGCGATCGCCGTCGTCGAGCCCCATCACTTCGGCGACGCGTGTCGCTTGAACCGAACCCTCGGTGAGTCGTTTCATCATCCGCCCGCGCGCCTGTCGGTCGGACCCTTCGAAACGGCCCTGGGGGCGACTCGTGAAAGCCGTGGTGCGCGCGGGGTCGGCTCCCTCGCCGCACCACGAGCAGAGACGTGCAATCGGACACGACGAGCATCGGGGTGAACGTGCGTTGCACACGGTTGCCCCGAAATCCATCACGACCTGGTTCCAGTCCCGGGACAGGCCGCGGGGCAGCATCTCATCTGCAAGCGCCTGCGTCTCACGCGGTTTCATGGCTCGACCTTCGACACGCGAAATCACGCGCGCGACGTTCGTGTCGACGACCGCGGCATCATCACCAAAGGCAAACGCAAGGATCGCTCGCGCGGTGTACGGCCCGATTCCGGGCAACGCCATCAGTGAATCGAGATCACGCGGCACCTCGCCGCCGTGCCGTTCGACGATCACTCGCGCCGCATCCTGGATGTTGCGGCACCGGCGCGGATACCCCATCCCCTGCCATTCCACCAACAAGTCGGCCAGCGCAACGTCGACACATGCCGCTGGTGTTGGTGCCAGGGCCACGAAGCGTTCGAAGCGCGGTCGCACACGACCGACGTTCGTCTGTTGCAGCATCACCTCGGAGATGAGCACATGCCACGGATCACGCGTGGCGCGCCATGGAAACTCGCGCAATCGGGGCATGCCCCACGCGAGGAGTTCGTCGGTGACGGGCCCTAGGCGTCCCAAGCCGCGTTGACGTCGTACGGACGCTTGCGTTCCGGCGCATTTGCGCGCTTCCACACCATGACGCGGCGACGGAAGTAGCAGACCTCTTTGCCGTCCTGGTTGAAGCCCTTCGTCTCAACCGTCACGATTCCGCGGTCGGGCTTCGACTTGGATTCGCTCACATCGAGCACGCGCGTCTCGGCGTGGATGGTGTCGCCGTGGAACGTCGGGAACTTGTGCTGCAACGTCTCGATCTCGAGGTTTGCAATGGCCGCGCCGCTGACGTCGGGAACGCTCATGCCGAGCACGAGTGAGTACACGAGGTTGCCCACAACGACGTTCCGCCCTTGCACGCTCTCGGATGCAAACCAGTCGTTGGTGTGCAGCGGGTGGTGGTTCATCGTGATCATGCAGAAGAGATGGTCGTCGTATTCGGTGATCGTCTTCCCGGGCCAGTGGCGGTACACGTCGCCCACGTTGAAATCCTCGAGGTATCGGCCAAAGGGCCGTTCATGCACTGTCATGGGTGCGAACGCTAACCCACCGGTCCGGTGTCGTCATCATTCACCGGCGGCAATGGATACTGACCCGTGCGGTCCCGTGGCGCACGCTTTTCGAAGAAGGCGATCTTGCTTTCGCTCTTCGTCACCGCTTCTTCCGCAACGACACGCAGCGGCTTCAAGCGGTCCTTGCGGTCGAGCGACCACGGGCCGACCCGGAGACTGAGGTAACACACCGCACCGACGACGATCGGCAACCAGAACTGTGCGAGACGGTACGCCAGGATGCCGACGGTCGCGGTCGAGCGCGAAAGTCCGAAACCGACGATCGTCGGAATGTAGATGCCCTCGATGATCCCGAGACCGCCCGGCGTGATGGGCACCACGGCCATCACGTTTGCGAGCCCGAAGGCAACGATGAGTCCGTCGATTGCAAGGTTGCCACCGAATGCGCGGAGAAAGACGTAGACGGCCGCCATGTCGAAGAGCCAGTTCGCCGACGCCCACGCGATGACGCGCACGAGCAGTTGCCTGTCGGCGATCAACCCCTCGAGGCGGTTGCCGAGATGGCGAATGACCTCACTCGCACGGTCGGCGTCGAGTCGCACGTGGCGGGCGAGCCAACGCACCGCCCGCTCGGCGCGGCCCTGGCCTTCGACCAGACCGAAGATGAGCGCCGAAGCGACGAGCATCAGGATGATTCCGACGATTGCCGCGAAGCCGTAGAGGGCGTTCACACCGCGAATCGGAATCGAGATGATGAGCCCGAACCACAAGATGAGGTTCAAGACAACGGCGGAGCCGATCCCCGCCGTGGCAAGGGCGAACCCGGCATCGGGTCCGTGAACCCCAGACAACGTGAGGAGTCGGTAGCCGAGAGCCGACGACGCAGCACTCCCCGCCGGCATGATGCTTCCGAGCGCTTTCGTGCTCAGCTGAATGCGAAACAGTCGCAACACGGTGACCTTGTCACCCTCCGGTCCGAGTGCGGCGCGCGTGAGGAGCGAGTAGCACAACAGCGCCACGAACTCGAGGCCGACTCCCAACAGCAGCATCGACCTGTCGACGTCGAGGAGGTCGTCGAGCGCCTGCCGGAAACCGGGGACCAGGGGAAGAACGAAGAAGTAGATGATGACCGCAGTGGCGACCATCTTGAGGGTCCGCACCCACACTTTTCGCCGGCTCGACGTCGCGTCGCCCGGTGCGCCCCCCATCACCATCCCCACCACCGTAGGCGATTCAGCGCCGCATCCGACGCAGTTCGCCGACCAATGCGACGAGATCGTCGACGACGTTGTGCCTGATCTCTGCGGGACTCTTGCCGAGTCGAACGACCACGAGATCGTCGTCGGGCAGCACGATCGTGTACTGCCCTTCGTAACCCGTTGCAACCAACGATCCGGGTAATCCGGGCCAGACCCACCAGTGATGTCCGTATCCGTTGTCTGTTTCGGGATCGATGGCGACGACCTCTCGTGCCGCATCACGCCATCCGACTGGAAGAAGTTTCGCTCCGGTCGGTGAACATCCGTCGACATAGAGGCGGCCGAATCGCGCAAAGTCGGTGGCTGTCGCGTACACGTACGACGATCCGACGAAGTTGCCCGCCGGATCGAACTTCGCGGTGGCACTCGCCATCCCGAGTGGTGCGAACAAACGCTGGTCGATGAACGTCGTCATCCGCGCGCGGCGCGCATCGGGCCCGCTTCCACCAACGACGTCCCCGAGGATGCGACAAATGATGTTCGTCGTACCCGACGAGTACTCCCAGTGCGTGCCGGGTCGATGGCGAAGTGGACGCGAGGTCGCATAGGCCGCATGGTCGTCCTTGCCCGAACCGAACAGCATCTCGATGACGTGTGACCGATCGCCGTCGACGTAGTCCTCGACCCACTCGAGCCCGGAGCGCATCTCGAGGAGATGCCGAAGCGTGATCCCGGCCCGCTCGTCGTCGCACCATTCGGGCACGGCGGCCGGCTCGTCGATGTCGACGAGACCATCGAGGACCATGAACCCGACGAGTGCGTGGGTCATGCTCTTTGCCATCGACCACGAGATGTGTGTCACACCCGGCCCGCACTCGGTGGCGTAGCCCGAGCCGTACGCGGCGAATATCTCCCTGCCGGCGCGCCACGCAACGATCGCACGGGTCTCGCCGTGGGTCTCGACCGGCGGCATGCCGCGTGAGTAGGTGTCGATGATTCCGCTGATTTTTTGATCGTACCGATGGGCACCACAGCGGTGGGCAGGACTAGCGTTTTCCGCCATGGCCAGCAACGCTTCTCTCCCCACACCCGACCTGCAGACCGCCGCCACGATCATCGAAACCGCGCGTGCGATGGTCGGCAAGGCCGTTCGCAAACTGGCTGCCGGTGGCGGACCCGATGTCGAACAGGTGCTCGCCTACGACCTCGCTCACGCCGCGGCCGCGGTGGAAACCGCGCGCTCGATGCTCGACTACGGCGCAAAGGGTGACACCGAAGCACGTCTCACCTGCGCCTTCACTGCCGACATGGTGCACGACCTCGTTACTCGTCTCGTCGGTCGCGAGCAGTTGTGGGGCGTCAGCGCCGCCGACCTCTCGTTCGGGAGTGAATTCGTCTCGGCCTTCCGCTCGCCCGAATTCCTCGCGTCGCTGGCCGACCAGCAAGGCCCGCGTCATCTCGATGCAGACTTCGAGATGGTGCAGGACACCTTCCGCTCGTATGCGAACAAGGAAGTTGCGCCGCGTGCCGAGCACGTGCACCGTCACAACGCCGACGTTCCCGAAGAACTCATCGCAGGTCTCGCCGAGATGGGTGCATTCGGGCTTTCGATTCCCGCCGAGTACGGCGGCTACAGCGAGGGCGGAGACGGCGAATACATGGGCAACGTCATCGCCACCGAGGAACTCTCGCGCGGGTCGCTCGGCATCGGCGGATCGCTCATCACGCGGCCCGAGATCCTTGCCCGCGCCCTGATGAAGGGCGGAACTGAAGAACAGAAGCACGAGTGGCTTCCCAAGCTCTCCACCGCCGAGGTTCTCGCGGCCGTCGCCGTGACCGAGCCCGACTACGGCAGCGACGTCGCCAACATCAAGGTCACCGCAACGCAGTCCGATCTTCCCGACGGTCGCAAGGGTTGGCGCATCAACGGCGTGAAGACGTGGTGCACCTTCGGCGCGCGCGCCGACGTCCTCATGCTCCTTGCCCGCACGAATCCGGATCGCAGCCTCGGCCACAAGGGCCTCAGCCTCTTCATCGTTCCGAAGCCGCACGGCGATGCGCACGGCTTCCTCTTCAACCAGGCCGAAGGCGGAAAGATGGAAGGCCGCCCGATCGACACCATCGGCTACCGCGGCATGCACTCGTACGAAATTGCCCTCGAAGATTGGTGGGTGCCTGCGGAGAACCTGATCGGTCTCGAGTCGGGTCTCGGCAAGGGCTTCTACTTCCAGATGGCGGGCTTCGAGAACGGTCGCCTGCAGACCGCCGCTCGCGCCGTCGGCGTGATGCAAGCCGCCTACGAGGCCGCCTTCGACTACGCGAACAACCGTGCGGTGTTCGGTAAGAACGTCTACGACTACCAACTCACGAAGGCCAAGCTCGGGCGCATGGCGACCATCATCCAGGCGAGCCGTCAGTTCTCGTACGCCGTCGCCAAGTTGATGGCCAAGGGCGAGGGCGCGATGGAAGCCAGCATGGTGAAGGCTTACGTCTGCAAGGCCGCCGAGTGGGTTGCCCGCGAGGCGATGCAGATCCACGGTGGCTATGGCTACGCCGAGGAGTACTCGGTCAGCCGCCTCTTCGTCGACGCACGCGTGCTGTCGATCTTCGAGGGCGCCGACGAGACGTTGTGTCTCAAGGTGATCGCGCGCCAGCTGGTCGACGCCGCCGGCAAGTAGCGCCTACAACAGGTTCAGCAGCTCGTCGAGCGAGTGGATACGGTCGACCGAATGGTCGACTGCGTCGTCGAAAGGATCGACGAGAACGGGAACGAGTCCGGCCGCGCGCGCACCGCGCACGTCCATGATGAGTGAATCGCCGACGTAGGCGATTCGCGAGCGATCGATGCCCTCGAAGTGGACGAGAGCATGGTCGAAGATGCGCGGATCGGGCTTCTCGATGCCAACAACATGACTGTCGATCACACAGCGCACCTCAGCGTGGGGACCCGGACCAACCTGGCAGATTCCGCTGAGACGCAACGTCGACTCGATCTGGCCGCTTGCATTGCTGACGACACCGATCGGCACTCCCCGCGACACGAATTCGCGAAGTGCAGTAGCCGCTCCGGCGATTGGGTGACGCCACAAGTGGGCATTCGACTTGACGTGGGTCAGCACGTTCAACGCGGTGTCGCGATGTTCCTCGGGAACCGAGAGATGAGCGAGATACGTCTCGTTGTAGTGCGTCCAGTCCGACTCCCCCACGGTGGCCGCCGACTTTGCCGCCATGCCGGCATAGTGCGCGCGAACGTAGGCCTCATGGCGGTGGTCACCTCCGTAGTAAGCGATCAACGGCGCGAGGACCGCCGGGTCGGGAAGAACGAGAACGCCGCCCGCATCGAAGAGAACCGCATCGAATCTGTTGGCCATGTGACGCAGTCTCGCAGGTGGGTTTCGTCAGCCAAACTCACAGGACCTACGCTTCCCCGCGTGCGTAGTGCCAAAGACTTCTTCAAACCCCTCGCCATCGGCGCCCCCGAACCTCTCCGCGAGATCCCGTTCCGGCCGAGCCGTGTCATTCACTTCTTTCCTCCGCAGTTGGAGAAAGTCGTCGCCAAGCTCCCCGAGGTGATTCCGACGGTCGACATCATCCTCGGCAACCTCGAGGACGCAATTCCGATGGCCGACAAAGAGGCCGCCCGCCGCGGCTTCATCATCGTGGCGAAGACGATCCCGATGGGCGACACGCAATTGTGGACCCGCGTCAACAGCCTCGACTCGCCCTGGTTCCTCGACGACATGAACGCAATCGTCACCGAGGCCGGCGACAAGGTCGATGTCATCATGATTCCGAAGGTGGAAGGCCCGGAAGACATTCACTACGTCGATCGCCTTCTCGCACAGCTCGAAGCGAAGGCGGGTCTCAAGCGTCCGATTCTCATACACGCGCTTCTCGAAACGGCGCGCGGTGTCGCAAACGTCGAAGAGATCTGCGCCGCGTCGCCCCGCATGCAGGGCTTGTCGCTCGGACCGGCCGACCTTGCGGCGAACCGGCGCATGAAAACCACGCGTGTCGGTGGTGGCCACCCCGACTACCTCGTGCGCCAGGACCCGAACCCCGACAACCCCGACGCCCCGCGCGGCACCTACCAGCAGGACCTGTGGCACTACACGATGGCGCGCATGGTCGACGCGTGTGTCGCCAACGGCATCTACGCGTTCTACGGACCCTTCGGCGACATCAAGGACGTCGTTGCCTGCGAAGACCAGTTCCGCAACGCGTACCTGCTCGGCTGCGTCGGAGCGTGGAGCCTCCACCCGGTGCAGATCGACATCGCCAAGCGCGTGTTCAGCCCCCGTCCCGAAGACGTGAAGCAGGCGCAGCGCGTCATCGAGGCAATGGGCGACGGCACCGGGGCGATCATGCTCGACGGCAAGATGGAAGACGACGCCTCGGTGAAGCAGTGCAAGGTCGTTGTCGAGCTGGCACGTCAGCTCTCCGCCCGCGATCCGCATCTCGCGGGCCTCTACGGATTCAACTGAGAAAGGGAACCGCCGATGTCGAAGCTCCGCCCCCGTCGCTCCGTCCTCTACATGCCCGCCGCCAACGAGCGCGCGCTCGAAAAGGCAAAGACCATCGCCTCCGACGCGCTCATCTTCGACCTCGAAGACGCCGTGTCACCCGAGTCGAAGGATGCCGCCCGCGAAAACGCGGTGCGTGCAGCCTCGTCGGGTGAGTACGGAAAACGCGAGATCACCATTCGCTGCAACGCATTGGACACCCCGTGGGGCGCCGCCGACATCGCTGCGGCAGCGAAGTCGTGCGCGGCGTCCATCGTCATCCCGAAGGTGGGTGATGCCGCCGCGGTCGATGCCGTGTCGAAACACCTCGACGCTGCCGGTGCCCCCGCCGAGATGAAGATCTGGGCGATGATCGAAACGCCCTCGGCCATCTTCAATGCGCGCGCCATCGCCTCGCATCCCCGCGTCGCGGTTCTCGTGATGGGAACCAACGATCTCGTGAAAGAACTGCACGCGGTGCAGGTTCCGGGCCGCGCCCCCGTCATCTCGCACCTGGCGACCGCGCTCCTCGCGGCGCGCGAGGCCGACAAGCCGATTCTCGACGGCGTCTACAACGACATCAAGAATGCCGAGGGTTTCCGCGACGAATGTGTCCAGGGCATGCAGATGGGCTTCGACGGCAAGACCCTCATTCACCCCGACCAGGTTGCAATCGCGAACGAAGTGTGGGCTCCGAGCGCGGCCGAGGTCGACCACGCGCGTCGGGTCATAGAAGCCTTCAATGCTGCGCGCGCCGAGGGCAAGGGTGTCGTGCAACTCGACGGCAGAATGATCGAGAACCTCCACGTCGCAAACGCCGAGCGCTTGATCGCAATCGCCGACGCAATTGCAGACTTGGCGTAGCTCACCTCAGAGATTCGCGCGGAACAATTCAAGTACCCGCGACCATGCCGTTGCCGCGGCTGCAGCATTGAAGACGTCGGGGCGATCGTCGTTGAAGAACGCGTGGTCGGTGCCCGAATAAATGTGGAACGTTGCCGCCTTGCCGCGGTTGCGCAGGTCGGCTTCGAGGGCTCGCGCCGCCTCGGGCGAAGCAAACGCGTCGTGTTCGGCGTAATGCCCCTCGACGACCGCCGTGATCGCGTCCCAATCGGGTTGTGTCTCGGGCCAGGGAATCACACCGTAGAAAGGAGCAGCGGCAGCGACCGCGTCGGGCCTCTGGCACGCGAGGGTCAGCGTCAACCCGCCACCCATGCAGTACCCGACCACACCGACTTTCTTCTTGCCGGTTCGTTCCCGAAGGAAATCGACTGCACCGCTCAGGTCCTTGCCCGCACGGTCGAGGGCGAGTCCCATCATCAACTTGCCCGCCTCGTCGGGCTCCGTCGCGGCTTCCCCCCGGTACAGGTCGGGTGCGAGCGCCGTGTATCCCTCGGCGGCAAACCGGTCGGCAACAGCCTTGATGTGCGGCACGAGTCCCCACCACTCTTGGATCACGATGATGCCGGGTCCCCCACCGTCGGCCAGGTAGCCGCTTCCCATTGACCCATTGCTCTTGAACGAGACGATTTCACCCATGTGGGAACACTACATAGCCGAGCGAACCGTGAGTTCGGTCGCCACCGGCGCCTCGGGCACGAGGCCGGTCGACGCGATCCGCGCGGTTGATTCCACACCACCCGACCCGACGACCGTCGTGACGAGGCCAAGTGGAATCGCTTCGACGTCGCGGTACCACGCCTCTCCGCGCGTGTCGTCGTCGACCATCTGCACGATGGCCTCGACAAAGACGCGCGGCAATCGCGTACCGATCGGCGTCATGGCCACGACTTCACGACCGGCGCAGTACGCGACCGAAGCGAGCTGCGCCGAGCCGACGGGAGACCACAACACGTCGGCGCCGACGAACGAACCCGACACGACCACGACATCACACTCGCCCACCGCGGCCGCGGCGCGCTGGGGTTCGACCAGGTGCGTCACGACCTCGTTGCGCTCGAGTACCCGCACCATGTGATCGGCTCCGTTGTCGCCGTCGATGACGCACACTTCGAACCCGAACGAGGAAACAAGGGCGAGGGCAATTTCCCACGACCAGCCGTTGACGGCGACCATCCCGCCGTCGGGCCACTGAGTAGCGAGATGTTCGGCGAGATGCGCCGGGGTGGAGTCACCCCGAACACCGTCGACACAACGCCTCAAGGTGTCGCGCGGCTCGAGCGCGGTCAACAATTCGGCGCACAGCCACCACAACGGGCCACAGGTGGGATGCCGTTCGACGATTCGTCGGCATGTCAACACCAAGTTGGCGTGATCAAAGCCGAGGCCACGCAGTGCCGAGGCGGTCTCGGCCACCAGTTCCGGGGCATCGGCGTACCCGGCACGTGCCAAATAACGCAGGTGCTCGATCGGGTGCACTTCATCCAACGTAGTGCCGGCTTGCTACCGTTTTACCCGTGGCAACCACCCCCTCTGCTGATCTTGTACTCACCCCTCTCACCGGAGACGGCCGCCCCCTGCGGGAATGGCTCACGACCTTCCACATGGCGTCGGTTGTCATCGATCCGTACACCAACGAAAGTTCGTGGATCCTCGACACTGCCGCGCGCATCATGCGCGCTTTCGCCGGCGCCGCGGTCCGCGTGAACTTCATCGTCACGGCCTCGGCCGACGAGGCCAAGCAGTTTCTCGGACCGCTCACCGACGAATTCCTCGTCTTCGTCGACCCCGACCGCAACGCGGTGCGTGGTCTTGGTCTCCAGAAGTTGCCCGCGTTCGTCTTCATCCAGTCCGATCTCAGCGTGCCTGCGGCCGCCGAAGGATGGCGCCCCGTCGAATGGCGCAAGGTCGCCCAGTCCATCGCCACCACCACCGCGTGGTCGGCGCCCACCATCCCGGGGCCGAAAGATCCCAGCCCCTACGCCGGCACCCCGGCTCTCGTGTGACCCTCGCGCCGACCGGGCTTCCGGTCGAAGCGTGCATCCCCCAACTCGTCGACGCACTGTCGACGCACCCGCGTTGCATTCTCGTCGCACCACCCGGCTCGGGAAAGACGACTCTCGCGCCACTTCGACTGCTCGAAAGTGGTGTCGTCGACGGCACGCAACGAATCATCATCCTCGAGCCGCGCAAACTTGCCGCGCGCGCTGCTGCCCGCCGCATGGCGCACATGCTCGGAGAAAAAGTCGGCGAGACGGTCGGTTACCAAACCCGCGATGAACGCATCATCGGCTCGACCACCCGAATCGAGGTCCTCACCGAAGGAGTTCTCACCCGCCGGTTGCAGCACGACCCGGACCTTCCCGGGGTCGGAATCGTCATCTTCGACGAGGTTCACGAACGCAACCTTCCCGGCGACCTCGGTCTTGCCCTGTTGTTGCACGCCCAGCGATCGCTCGGCACCGCGCAACGCATCGTCTTGATGTCGGCCACACCGGACACCGAAAGATGGTCCGCTTACCTGGCCGACGGCGACGACGTGCCTGTCGTGGCAAGCGACGGAACCCTGTTCCCGGTCGACATCGACTGGTGGCATGCACCAACGGTGCGCAAAGGCCAGCGACGCGACGCTGACAGGCTCGAGAACAAGGTCGCCGACACGGTGTTCCGCGCGCTGCGCGAAACCGACGGCGACATCCTCGTCTTCCTGCCGGGAATCGCCGAGATTCGTCGCGCAATCGAGGCATCGTCACGCGTCATCGATGCCAACGTCGATCTCTTTCCCCTTGCCGGCGCGCTCAGCCAGGACGAACAGGATGCGGCACTGGCACCGACCCGTGCGGGTCGACGCCGCATCGTCTTTTCGACCGACATTGCCGAGAGCTCCCTCACGGTCGACGGCGTTCGTGTCGTCATCGATTCGGGTCTCGCCCGCTCTCCCCGTTTCGACCCGAACACGGGCATGTCGAAACTGCTCATGGGAAACATCAGTCGCGCGTCTGCCGACCAACGTGCCGGTCGCGCCGGCCGTCTCGGGCCGGGTCGTGCGTACCGTCTGTGGCCACAGGCCGAGCACCGCTCCCGTCGCGCACAGATCGAACCCGAGATTCTCCAGGTCGACCTCGCCGGTCTTGCCCTGGAACTTGCGACGTGGGGTGTCAGGGTCGACGAGATTCGTTTTCTCGACCAACCTCCGCGCGCGACCTTCGAACAAGCGCGCGAATTGCTGACGATGTTGGACGCGCTCGACGTCGCGGGCCACGTCACCGACCGCGGCAAGGCAATGCTGACGGTTCCCCTTCACCCGCGTCTTGCCGCAATGGTCGTCGGCGCACACGATTCCGACGTCTGGACGGCGTGTCTTCTCGCGGCGCTCCTTGAGGACAGGGACGTCGTTCGCGCACCGGGCGGACGCCGTGACGACATTCCCGAAGACCTGTCGTGGCGCGTCGAGTGCATCGACGAACTCGGCTCCGACGATCGAATCGACCGCCGGGCCGCCGCACGCGTGCGCGATCAGGCGCGCGACATCCTCCGACGCTCGGGTCGAACGGCCACATCGGGTTCGGCGCGACCGAACCGCGTCGGTGCCCTGCTCCTGCGCGCCTACCCCGACCGACTCGCGGTACGCAAAACCGGTGCCGGCCAGTTCCAGTTGCGCACCGGCAACGCGGCATGGGTGCCGAAGGAATCCGACCTGGCCGATGAACAGTTCATCGTTGCGGCCGACGTCGACGGGGATCGCAAGAACACGCGGGTTCGTCTCGGTGCCGCGATTTCCGCCGACGACATCACTGACCTACTCGCCGAATACGTCACGGTGAAGAACATCGTCGCGTGGGATCGCGAACGCAACGACATCGTCAATTCGATCGAATGGCGACTCGACGGCATGAAGTTGCGTGAGGTCAAACAGAAGCCCGCACCGGGGCCCGATACGACCGCGGCTCTCGTCGACCGCGTGCGGTCCACCAGCCTGCAGGCACTGCCGTGGGGACCGGCTGCCGAATCACTCGTCGAACGCGTGCGCTTTCTCCATTCGCGTGACCCTCGCTGGCCCGACTGGACCAACAAGGCCTTGATCGCGGGTCTCGACGAATGGCTGACCCCGTACCTCGCCGGTTGCACGTCGAGAGCCGACCTCGACAACCTCGACTTGTCGATCATCCTGCGCAGCGAACTTCCCTACGACCTTGGTGCGCACCTCGACGAACTCGCACCGGTTCACGTGACGCTTTCGAACGGCCGACAGATGCGTGTCGCCTACCGCGGCGACGACACACCCGTGCTGTCGGCCCGCGCCCAACACTTCTACGGAACCTCGGTACATCCGTCGATCATGAACGGCGCAGTGCCGTTGGTCGTCGAGCTGTTGTCACCGGCCGACCGACCCATTCAGCTGACGAGTGACTTGCCCACCTTCTGGGCGGGTTCCTGGTCGGAGGTACGAAAGGACATGGCCGGGCGTTACCCGAAGCACGACTGGCCCGTGAATCCCGCCACGTGAGTGCCCGTCGGCTCGCGCGAACGTGCATCGGCCGCGAGCCAACCCCTACCGTGGGGACATGGCCGACTTCGACTTCACCGAACTCTTCCCCCTCGGGCCCGACACCACCAAGTACCGCCTGATCACCACCGACGGGGTCTCCACCTTCGACACCCCCGAGGGCACGTTTCTGAAGGTCGAGCCGTCGGCGATCACACTTCTCACCGGCACCGCGATGCGCGACATCGCACACTTGCTCCGCTCGAGCCACCTGCAGCAGTTGCGCAACATCCTCGACGACCCCGAGGCCAGTGACAACGATCGGTTCGTTGCCCTCGACCTTCTGAAGAACGCCGGCATCTCGGCGGGCGGAATCCTCCCGATGTGTCAAGACACCGGCACGGCCATCGTGAAGGGCAAGAAAGGCCAGTTCGTTTTCACCGGCGGCGGCGACGAGGAAGCGATCGCCAAGGGCGTGTACGACACGTACCTCACCAGCAACCTGCGCTACAGCCAGATGGCTCCGATCAACATGTACGACGAGGTGAACACCGGCAACAACCTCCCGGCGGAAATCAAGGTCTCGGCCATCGACGGCAACGAGTACAAGTTCCTCTTCATGGCCAAGGGCGGTGGATCGGCGAACAAGAGTTACCTCTTCCAGGAGACGAAGGCGCTGCTCAACGAAAAGACACTGCTCCCCTGGTTGTTCGACAAGATGAAGACGCTCGGTACCGCGGCCTGCCCGCCGTACCACCTTGCCGTCGTCATCGGCGGCACCTCGGCCGAGCTTGCGGTCGAAACCGCCAAGCTCGCCAGTGCCCGGTATCTCGACGCACTGCCCACGTCGGGCAGCAAGACCGGTCACGCATTCCGCGATCTCGACCTCGAAGCCAAGGTGCTGAAACTCGCACAGGACACCGGCATCGGTGCGCAGTTCGGCGGCAAGTACTTCTGCCACGACGTGCGCATCATCCGTCTGCCCCGCCACGGCGCGAGTTGCCCCGTCGCATTCGCGGTCAGTTGCAGCGCCGACCGTCAGGCACTCGGCAAGATCACCGCAAAGGGCATCTTCATCGAGGAACTGGAAACCGACCCGGCACGCTTCCTCCCCGAAGTCACCGAAGACCAATTCGACGGTGAAGTCGTGAAGATCGACCTGACGCGTCCGATGTCGGAAATCCGCGAGACGCTGTCGAAGTATCCGGTGAAGACCCGCGTCATGTTGACCGGACCGATGGTCGTCGCGCGCGACATCGCCCACGCGAAGATCAAGGAACGCCTCGACTCGGGCGGCGGCATGCCCCAGTACCTGAGGGATTACTGCGTCTACTACGCCGGTCCCGCAAAGACGCCCGAAGGCATGGCGTCGGGTTCGTTCGGGCCCACCACTGCGGGTCGCATGGACAGTTACGTCGACGAATTCCAGGCAGCGGGCGGCAGCATGGTGATGCTCGCCAAGGGAAACCGCTCACGTCAGGTCACCGACGCCTGCAAGAAGCACGGTGGCTTCTACCTCGGTTCGATCGGTGGCCCCGCAGCACGGCTCGCGCTCGACTGCATCACCAAGGTCGAGGTTCTCGAGTACCCCGAACTCGGCATGGAAGCGGTGTGGAAGATCGAAGTGCAGGACTTCCCCGCGTTCATCGTCGTCGACGACAAGGGCAACGACTTCTTCGACCTCGTCAACAAGCCGATGCCCGGCGCCACCGCCGTCAACCTGCGGAAATAGCGACCAATCAGATCTCGGCGGCGAGATCGCCGAGGCGCGTTTCTCCCGCGACGGTTTGACCACCGTTCGCCATGAAGTTGCGCATCGCCGTTTGTGCACGGGGTCGACCGAGGAGACGGTTGAACTCGCCCGACTCGGTGAGGAGATCGGGTTCAAGGTTTCCGTCGGCGCGCAACACCGCCGCCTTCGCCGCGGCCACTGCGTCGGGCGGAAACTTGGCGATTCGCGCAGCCAAGCGATCGACGAAGGGCCACAGCCGATCAGCGTCGAGCGAGCGGTTCACCATTCCCCATTCGGCAGCCGTGTCGGCGTCGATGTCGTCGGAACCGAGAATGACTTCCATCGCGCGATTGCGACCGATGAGACGTGGCAGGCGCACGGTTCCACCCGAGCCGGGAACGATGCCGAGCGCGACTTCGGGCTGGTTGAACACCGCCCCGCCGCGGAGCGCAAAGCGCATGTCGCAGGCGAGAGCGAGCTCGTTGCCACCGCCGCCGCTGCGGCCCTCGATGACGGCAATCGTGGCCTTCGGCATCATGCGGAAGTTCTCGCACATGACGTTGAAGTCGTGGTATCGCTTCGGAACCGGCATGTCGTGCGGCATCTGCAGAATCACCGAGACGTCGAAATGCGGAATGAAGAAACCCGACACCGCCGATGACAGAACTACGCACCGAACCTCGACATCGGACGCAAGTTCGTGCGACACCCGCACCATGTCGGCATACAGAGTGACGTCGAAGAGGTTGATGGGCGGGTTGTCGACCACCACGCGTGCGACTCCTTCGTCGACGGTCACACGGATGACTGAGTAACCCTCGTAGTTCACGACAACAGCGTCTTCAGCGCCGCACGGGTGTCGGCCGAATCGTCGGCATTCCCTCCGAATTCGACCGCCGCGAAGTCGGTGACACCGACTTCGGCGAGTGCGGCAATGCGCTCGGTCACCTCGGCCGCCGTGCCCACGATGGCGATGTCGGCGGGGCCCGCGGCACCTTCCTTGTCGAGCATGGCGCGGTAGCTGGGCAATTGCCCGTAGATGGCGAACACCTGCGACGCGCGCTCACGCGCCTCGTCGACCTTGGTCGTGACGCACACCGGCAACGCGGCGATCACGCGCGGCTTCGGCTTGCCCAGTTCATCTGCGACCTTGTTCAACACGGGAACCGTGTGACTGGCCAGCGTCGCCGGACCGGTGCACCACGTCAACGTTCCGTCGGCCAACGCTGCGGTGACGCGCAGCATCTGCTCGCCGAGCGCCGCGACAACAACGCCGAAGGGCTGCGAACCCGCAACCGAAACTCCGGCGTGGGTCGAATACACCTCGCCCGAGAACGACACGTTGTTCGTCTTGTTCAACGACTGCAGCACGGTGAGGTACTCGCGCATGTGGCGCACGGGCTTCTCGAACGACATGCCCATCATGTTCTCGATCACGATCTGATGGCTGAGACCGATGCCCAGGCACAAACGCCCGCCCGTTGCCGCGTTCACGGTGAGACACTGCTGGGCGAGCATCATCGGATGGCGCGGGTACGTGGGCACTACCGCCGTGCCGAGTTCGATACGCGGAACTTCACGGCCGATCAGAGCGAGAAGCGTCAGCGCGTCGTGGGCAAAAATCTGCGGCATCCAGTAACTGGAAAAACCGTCACGCTCGGCCTGCTTTGCCTCGGCCACGACCTGATCAACCGTGCCGGACTGGGCGGCACCCCCGAAGAGCCCAATTTTCATGGGGCGAAACTATCAGGGATTATTTTCTGAAGGTTGAGAGATTATCATTCATCAAATGAAGCCTGCCGACGTTCGACCCGTGACATGGCGCGGACGACGGGTGGAAGCGTCGGTGCCCCATCCGATTGCGGCGCAAAGCCTCGACCTGCGGGCCCCCGTCGGCACGGCGTGCGGCGCGGCGTCGTCGCGTTTGTCGATTGCCGCCGAGATGGTGCCGACCGACTTCGCAAACTTGTCGGTTCTCATCGCCCGTGGCGAAGCCTTGGCATCGTCGTACATCGAGGGCATCAGCGCTCCGATCATCGAAAGCCTGTTGCCCGGCACGTCCCGTATCGGTCTGTCGCTGAACGACGCAGTCGACGCCGTGCGACTGGTTCGCGACATGTCCGATACCAACTTGTCGGTCGCCTTGTTGTGCAAATGGCACGCATTGGTGATGAAGTCGACACCACTGGCACGCGAGCACCACGGTCGACTTCGCACCGAGCAAGGGTGGATCGGAGGCGCCAGCCCCATCGACGCGGCACTGGTGACGCCGCCACCCGAAACCGTTCCGAGCCTGATCGACGACCTCGTTGAATTCGCCAACCGCACCGACGTCGAGCCGATTCTTCAGGCGGCAGTCGTCCACGCCCAGTTCGAGTTGATTCACCCGTTTGCCGATGGCAACGGCCGGGTTGGCCGACTGCTCATCGATTGGGTGCTCGCTCGTCGGCTTCGGCTCGTGTCACCGCCGAGCATCAGCAGCATCATCATGGGTGATGCGGGTGGCTATCTGTCGGGACTGACGCTCTACCGAATGGGCGACCTTGATTCGTGGGTGTCGTGGTTCTCGTCCGTGGTTCAGCGCGCCTCGCAGCGACAACTTGCCCTTGTTCAGTCGGTCGATGAGCTGCGCGCACGCTGGCGGGTTCGGTTGTTGGCGCGTCGCGATTCGTGTGCCTGGTCGGTGCTCGCGCTTCTCCCCCGTCACTTGGTCATTGATGCGCACACCGTTGTCAGCGAACTTGGCGTGTCGCCCCGAGCCGCATTGACCGCACTCGAGGCCCTCGCTGCCGCGGACATTCTTCGCGAGTATTCACGGCCCAACGGAAAGGGTCGCCCCGCACGATTGTTCGTGGCACCCGATCTTCTGGCCCTGATCGACGTGGGCTGAGCCTCAGGACAAGCTGACGAGGTCGAGCCAGGACTGGTTGAAGTAGTCGACTTCGCCGTCGGGGAGCAACAACACCTTGGTGGGCTCGAGTCGTTCGACGAACTCGGTGTCGTGGCTGACGAAGATGATCGCGCCCTTCCAGGTGCTGAGCGCATCGGCGATTGCCTCGCGGCTTGCGGGATCGAGGTTGTTGGTTGGTTCGTCGAGAAGCAACAGGTTGTTGCGACCGACCATCAACATCGCAAGTGCGAGCTTGGTCTTTTCCCCACCCGAGAGCGTTCCCGACTCTTGGAAGACCTTGTTCGACGACAGGCCGAACATCCCGAGGTAACCGCGCAACTGCGTCTCGGTGAGGTTGAGATGAGCGGGTGCTTCCTTGCGCATGTGGTCGATGAGGCTGGCGTAGGGGTCGAGGTTGTCGTGTTCCTGTGCGTAGTAGCCCATCTGCACGTTGTGGCCGAAGGCGAAGTCACCGATGCTGGCTTGGGTTTCACCGGCGAGGATGCGCAGCATGCTGGTTTTTCCTGCACCGTTCAGGCCGAGCACGAGCAGACGCTCTCCCCTGCCGAGATCGAACGAGACGTCCTCAAAGATGGGAGGTCCGCCATAGGCCTTGGACAGATGGTCGACACGAATCACCGTTTCGCCCGCTGCCGGCGGGTCGGGGAACTTGACCTTGAGCACACGGTCCTTGGTGACGGCCTTCGTGCGGTTCGCCTCCATGCGGTCGATGCGCTTTTCGATGCTGTGCGCCATCGATGCCTTGGTCGCCTTTGCGCCAAAGCGGTCGACGAGTGTCTGGAGCCGATCGACTTCCTTCGCCTCGAGCGTGGCTTTGCGGGCGAGACGTTTTTCGTCCTCGGCCCGCGCCGACTTGTACTGCGAGTACGTGCCCTTGTACTCGACGAGGTTGCCGAGGTCGTCTTCACCCGGGCGGTCGAGGTGCAGCACGCGCGTGATCGCCTCGTCGAGCAGTTCGAGGTCGTGGCTGATCACCAACAACGCGCCGCGGTACTGTCGAAGGAAGTTGAGGAGCCACGTCTTGGCGTCGATGTCGAGGTGGTTGGTCGGTTCGTCGAGCAACAGAACGTCGCTGCCCGCAAAGAGGATCTTCGCCAACTCGACACGGCGACGTTCGCCACCCGACAGTACGCCGAGCTGCAGATCGAGCCGGTCTGCGCGCAGGCCGAGACCCGCCGCGATGGATCGTGCTTCGCTCTCTGCGGCGTATCCGCCCTGCGAGGAGAACAAGTCCTGGGCCTTGGTGTACCTGTTGATGTTGGCTTCGTTCGCGTTTTCCTCCATCGCGATACGCAGCTTCTCGATTCGGGTCAACTGTTCGTCGATGTTGCGTCCCGCGAGAATGTGCGTGATCGCGAGCCGTCCGTCGAATTCACCCGCCTGGCGCGGATCTTGGGAGAGATAGCCGAAGCCACCCTTGCAAACGACCGAACCGCCTGCGGGCTCGAGGTCGCCACCGAGTGTCTTGAAAAACGTCGTCTTGCCGGCACCGTTGCGACCGACGAGGCCGACCTTGTCGCGCGACATGATCGTGAACGAGGCACCCTCGACGATCGTCTTGCCACCCACCTCGACGGTGAGCGCGTTGACCTGAAGCATCAGCCGGCCGACGAACTGGGCGCTACCGCCGCGGTTGTCGGTGAGGCGGTTGGTGGCGGTGCGGCGACCGTGGTTGCCGGCGCGAGCGTTGTCTGCACGGCGACCGTCGTCGCCGGAATCGTCGTTGATTCGGCCGCTGCGACTGTTGTGTCGACCTTTTCGCTGGTCGGCGGAACGGTCGTGTCGTCCTTGCCCGGCATCACGTCGGGAAGCACCCGACTGTCGTCCTGGAAGTAGACCTTCATGCAGTCACCGGGTGACGACGGGGCCACACCGGCGGCACGTGCGATCGCGGTGGCAAGAACCACACGACCCTTCGGTGTGGGGTGGATTCGGTCACCGCTCAACACTCCCGGTGACTTCGAAATCGCCGTCCAGTCGAGAAGGGTCGCGTAGGGATACCGCTCGACGAGTTCGTCGACGACGGCGTTGACCTCTTTCTGCGGTGCACGAAACACCGTCGTGTTCACCAGAACCACGGGCGTGTCACCGATGCGATCGAGGATCTTCGCCATTGTTTCGCGGTAACGGTCCTTGCTTCCCGCGTAGTTGGTGCCGAGTTCGATGAGAACCGCGTCCCAACCTTCGTTCCAACGCTTCTCGAGCACGTCGAGGCCGAACTCGACGAATTGACCCGCTTCGGCTTCGAGTGCGACGTTCCATCCCTGTGGCACCAGCAGGCCACAGGCCTCGTTGCCGTATCGCTTGGCGATCGACGAGAGAATCGAGTCCCCGATCATGAGCAACCGGTTGCCCTTTGCGACTGCGCCGAGGACGGCACCGTCGATTTCGGGAATCGAGACGTCGGAAGCGATGTCGGGAGGCAGCGTTGCCACGCCGACGAAGTCGTTGCCCGGGATGCGACCAACGCCGTCGAGGGTGCCGCTGGTGTTGCCCGATCCGCCCCCGCACGAGGGCAGGACGAGCGCAACGGACGCAAGGGCCACCGTGGCGGCGAGCATGACGGGGCGCTTGGTCATGGCCGCCGACGCAATTCGTCGCGAATCTCGGTGAGGATCTCGTTGGTGGTCGGTGCGGGCTTCGCGTTCGCTTCACCCGAACGAAAACGGTTGTAGAGACGAATGACGAGGAACATCGCAAGCGACACGAGGAGAAAATTGAATGCGGCGGTGAGAAGCGACCCGAGCGGCAGGAAGCTGCCGTTCAAGGTGACACCTTTGTCGTTGAAATTGGGTGTCTTGCCCCCGAAGATCGCGCCGATCAGCCCGCCGAGGATGCCGGGGTTCTCGCCGCCGTCGCCGGCGAAGGAGTCGATGACCGTTTTGAAGGTGGCACCCATGACGAACGCGACACCCAGTTCGACCACGTTGCCACGGTCGACGAAGGCGCGGAACTCGCGGACCAACCGCTTTTTCTCGCGCAATTTTTCGGTGGGGAGTACCGGCACCCCGCCATTTTACGCGGCATCAGGCCGAATTCTCGGCGCGCTCCTCGAGGTCGGAGAACCGATCGACACGTCGCAGGGTCGGGAAGAGCACCCACCACAAGCCCGCAATACCCACCGTCGCAATGCCGCCACCAACCACCGCGCCGGCCGTGCCGACTGCTTGTGACGCGACACCCGACTCGAATGCACCGAGTTCGTTCGACGCACCGATGAACACGTTTTCCACGGCCAACACCCGACCGCGCTTCTCGTCGGGAGTGACCAACGGAACGATCGAGCTGCGAATGAAGACGCTCACCATGTCGGCGGCGCTCATGACGATGATCGCGATGAACGCAACGACGTAGTTGTGGGTGAGCCCGAGGACGACCGTCATCACACCGAATGTGGCGACGACGACGAACAGTTTGTGACCGACGCGTCGTCGTACCGGCCGCCACGCAAGGAAGAGAGCCATTGCCGCCGCACCGATTCCGACCGCGGCACGCAACCATCCGTAGGCGACGTCACCGACACCGAGTCGCTCTTCTGCGATCACCGGCAACAACGCGATGGCGCCACCGAAAAGCACCGCGAAAAGGTCGAGTGAGATTGCCGCGAGGAGAATCGGTGTGCGACGAATGAAGACGAGACCCTCGATCGCATGCCGGAATGTCGGCCGTTCCGTGGTCGTCACGATGCTTTTCGGCACGTTCACGCGAAGCATCGCGGCCATACCCATCGCAATCAGCACCGATGCGGCGAAATACGCGACCCACGGGTCGATGCTGTACAGCAGGCCCGACATTGCCGGACCCGCGATGGCGGCACCCGTCCACGTCGCAGACGACAGCGCAACGACGGCGGGAAGGCCGCCTGGCGGGGCGATCGACGGCCAGATCGACCGCGCAGCCGGTGCGACGAACGCGCGCGCGATTCCGTACAGCAAGGTGATCATGAAAATCGGCGCGACCGCCGTCGGGTTGGTGCGGGCGTAGAACATGAGGGCGACCGCGCTGATCAACTCTCCGGCGACGGCCACCAGTACGACGTTGCGTCGGTAGAAACGGTCGGCCACGACACCCGTGACGAGAACCAACACCGCCGCGGGGAGGAACTCGACGAGGCCCATCCAGCCAATGTCGATTTCGCGACCGGTGATGTCGTAGACCTGTTTGCCGAGGACCGCAGCCTGCAGCATCAGACCCGTGTACAGACAGGTTCCGTACACGAGCATCGCCCGGACGTCGGGCGAGCGCAGGACCTCCCGTGAGGTCAACTGAGCAGGGGGCTCGGGCGTGCTCAGTTGGCTCGGATCGGCGGACACTTCCCGAGACGCTAGCCCACTACAACCACTGATAGACTAAATGTCTGAAAAGAGGGTGCACATGACACAAATCGCAGACGACACACGCTGGCTCGACGCCACGGCCCAGGCCCAACTCGTGCGTGAGGGCAAGGTGTCGGCACGCGAGTTGACACAGGCGGCCATCGAGCGGATCGAGCGCATCGACCCGACACTCAATTCGGTGAACTACCAATGGTTCGACCACGGTCGGGAACTCGCCGCCACGGTCGATCGCGACAAACCCGCGACTGCCTTTGCCGGCGTCCCGTTCTTGTTGAAGGACCTTCACACGTTCTACGCCGGCTTTCCGATTTCGAACGGCAACAAGGCGATGAAGGCCGCGAACTTCACGCCGACGTTTTCCACCACGCTCGTCAAGCGCTTCGCCGCCCAACACCTCGTTTTTCTCGGACGCGCGACTTCACCCGAATGGGGCAGCGTTCCCGTGACCGAACCCGAAGCGTGGGGAATCTCGCGCAACCCGTGGAACACCGACCGCACGTGCGGTGGATCGAGCGGCGGTTCCGCGGCTGCGGTTGCCGCCGGCATGGTGCCGATCGCGCATGCCAGCGACGGTGGCGGGTCGATCCGTATTCCTGCTTCGTGCTGCGGCCTCGTCGGCCTCAAGGTTTCCCAGGGCCGAATCACGGTCGGCCCGACCCGTCTCGAGTCGAACCTCGGCGTCGAACTGTGCGTGTCACGTTCGGTTCGCGACACCGCATCGATGCTCGACGCCGTGCACGGCCCGGGCGTGGGCGACCTTGTCATCGCACCCGCGCCAAGCCGGCCCTACGCCGAGGAACTCGGCGCACCGACGGGTCGACTCCGCATCGGATTAGCGACGACGAAGTTCACGGGTGAGGCGATTCATCCCGACT
This sequence comes from Acidobacteriota bacterium, assembly GCA_018970175.1. Taxonomy (GTDB): domain Bacteria; phylum Actinomycetota; class Acidimicrobiia; order Acidimicrobiales; family Ilumatobacteraceae; genus F1-20-MAGs119. Next base: position 32,016 of record JAGWWV010000002.1, on the reverse strand, counting down.
GCGTCGATGCGGTGACCAACACGGCTCGCTTGCTCGAGTCACTCGGCCATCACGTCGAGCCGGCGTTTCCCGCGGCACTGAACGACCCGCGCGCGGCGGCGCGCTTCTCCGCACTGTGGGCGACGAACATGGCCGCCAATCGCGACGGCCTCGCTTCACTCTTGGGTCGCGAGGTCACGATCGACGACATTGAGTTGATGAACTGGTCGATGGCCGAATACGCGAGCAACCTGTCGGCGCTCGACTACGCGCTCGCAACCAACGCCGCCGGTGCATTCAGGCGCGGCGTCGCGCAGTGGTGGGAAGACGGGTGGGACCTCCTCCTCACACCCACCACCTCTGCCCCGCCGCTTCCGGTCGGCACGTCGCGGAACGATCCGGCCGACCCCGGCGCCACGGGACGCATCTCCGCCGATTGGGTGTCGTTCACCTCACAGTTCAACACCACCGGCCAACCGGCAATCAGCCTGCCCATGCACTGGAACGCCGACGGTCTCCCGATCGGGGTGCAACTCGTCGCCGCCTATGCGCGCGAAGACGTCCTCATCCGCGTCGCATCGCAATTGGAAGATGCCGCCCCGTGGGCGCATCGCCGTCCGACAATTTGATCAGCGGGCGGTCCAGCCGCCGTCGACGACGAGAGTCTGGCCGGTCATGAAAGACGACGCGTCACTTGCAAGAAACAGCAGCGCACCGTCGAGTTCGTCGGCATGCCCCATGCGCGGGATCGGCGAATTCAGGTTGATGTAGCGCTGGCTGCCCTCGTCGGTTTCCATGCCCGCTGTCATCTCCGTTTCGAACCACCCGGGACACAGCGCATTCACCCGCACCCCTTTGCGGGCAAATTGCAGGGCGAGCTCACGCGTCATATTGATGACCGCACCCTTGCTTGCCGCGTAGTTCGACTGCTTGACGGGGGTCGCACCGACCAACCCGAGCATCGAGGCGACATTGACAACGACCCCGGACTTTCGTTCGAACATCCCGCCACTCACCAACTTGATGAGGTGCCACGCACCGACGGTGTTGACCTGAAGGACGTTCTCGAAGGTCTCGAGGGACTCGACTTCGATACCGCCGGTGCGCGAGATCCCGGCATTGTTCACGAGAACGTCGACCCGCCCGAAATGCTCCTCGGCGCGTTTCACCAGGTTTTCACGGTCGGCCGCGACACCGACATCCGTGGCTACCGCGAGACAGCCGGGCAATTCGGCGGCGAGCGCCTCGAGTCGGTCGGCGCGACGCGCGGCGATGACAACCTTTGCACCGACCGCGTGGAGCACACGGGCGAATCGAACGCCGAGGCCCGATGACGCACCGGTGACGATTGCGACACGGCCATCGAGACGGAACTGCGAGAGGGGGTCGAGGTTCTGTGGCACGATCTCCACCATGCCAGAAAGTGCCACCGGGGCGGAAAGCCAGCCGTTGATCGTGCTCGTTCACGGTGCGTGGCACGGAGCATGGTGCTGGGCCGCACTGCAGAACGAACTCGACCGCCGCGGTATCGCCTCGTTGGCAGTCGACCTGCCGGGGCACGGGGCTTCGGTCCTGCCTCTCGGCGACCTCCACGGCGATGCCGACCATGTGGTCGACGTCGTCACGGCGCTGGCACGACCTGTCGTGCTCGTCGGCCACTCCTATGGAGGCGCGGTCATCACCGAAGCGGCTGCGCGGCTCGCGCGGATCTCCGGATCCCGCGTCGAACACCTCGTGTACCTCGCCGCATTTTGTCTGGACGAGGGTGAGTCCGTGATGGATGTCGCCCGTCACGAATCCGGTGGTCCCGTCGACTTGGGTGCCGCCATGGTGCCGATCGAGGGCGGCCTCACAGTTCTCGATCCGGAGAGAGCTGCGCCCGCTCTCTACGGCGACTGCGACGAGCGTGCGGTCGCCGCGGCCCTGGTTCGCCTGTCCCCGCAGCCTCTCGCGACGATGGTGCAGACGGCCAGCGGGGCGCCGTGGCGGTCGATCCGCACCACATACGTCGTGTGCACCCGCGATCGCGCGGTTCACCCCGGCAATCAGGAGTACATGGCCCGACGGTGCCGAACAGTCGTGAGGCTCGATACCGACCACTCTCCCTTTCTCTCGAAGACGACCGAAACGGCCGACGTGCTGGAAGGAGCGCTGCGATGAAGATTCGTGTCGGGTACGGACTCGGCGTGCGGACACGCCTCAACGACACGTCGTTCTTCGACGTTGTCGATGCCCTGGAAGCATTGCGCTACGACAGCCTGTGGGTGAGCGAACGCATCGGTTCGGAATGTCCCGACCCCGTCGTTGCAATGTCGGTCGCCGCGGCGCGGACGAAAAAGCTGAAGTTCGGCATGAGCGTCATGGTTCTTCCCGGACGCAATCCGGTCCTCCTTGCCAAGCAACTGGCAACACTCGACCGTATGTCCGATGGCCGCCTCCTGCCCGCCTTCGGACTCGGTGTCGCCGATGCTGCGGAACAACAAGCGTTCGGCGTCGAACGCGGTGAGCGCGCCAAGATTTTCGACGAGGCGCTGGAAGTCATGCGCAAGTGTTGGCTCGACGACGTGGTGACACATTCGGGCAAGTGGTTCACCCTTGACGGACTGCGCGTCGAACCGAAACCCAAACAACATCCACCCGACGTATGGCTCGGCGGCATCGCCCCCAGTGAATTGAGGCGCGTCGCGCGACTGAGTGACGGTTGGCTACCGAGCTTCGTGATGCCCGACGAGGCGGGAACCGGATGGGAGACCATCAACAAGCACGCGGCGGAACTCGGCCGGGAGATCGAAGACGAGCACTTCGGCGTTCTGATCCCTTACCGCTTCGGGCCGCTACCCGAAGCGCTGCGAGCCGGCCTCGGTGCCCGCCGCCCCGACCTTTCCGACCCCGGAGTGCTCATTCCGAATGGATGGGACGAACTCGTCATACGAATCAAGGACTTCATTTCCGTCGGCGCAAGCAAGTTTGTCGTACTGCCCCTCGTGGAACCCGACGGATCCGACGCTTGGATTAGGCATCTCGAAGAGGCCGCCGATGTCGTCATACCCCTGCAAACCTGAGACTCTCCGACGCGCACTCGCGTTGATCACGGTCGTGGCCGTTTCTCTCGGCACGGTGTCCAACCCCGCGCATGCGGCCGGCCCGGAAAAGAAGTCGAGCAAGCCCCGCGTGCTGGTTCTGGGCGACTCGGTGTTCTCCATGCTCCTGGTTGCCGACGAGGCGCTGGTCGAACTGAACGACATCATTCCCGTCATCTACAGGGGCGAGCCGTGCCAGAAACTGCTTACACGTGGCTGCATTCCCGAAGTCGAGCTCAGTGCACTACAGCAGTTCAAGAATGCACGCGGTGAATTCACCGATGCGGTCGTCGTTGCAACCGGCTACAACGAGAACCGATCAGATGCGCTCCAGCAGTCGCTGCGCGAATTCCGCGCGGAAGCGAAGCGTCAGAAGGTCAAGTTGATCTGGGCCACGTACCGCATCGCCGGCAACGTGAAGGGCAAGGCCACGCAGTTCAACTCGGAGCTTCGTCGGGCCCAGAAGCGCAACGAGATCGTGGCCGTCTTCGACTGGAACAAATTGTCAGGGAACCGTCCGTCGTGGTTTTCCGGCGACAAGGTGCATCTCTCGCGCGGCGGAACCGTCAACCTCGCCCGCCAGCTCGGAAAGTTCCTGAAACGCACACTGACACCTACAGCGTCGACCACAACGCAAGGGTGAGCGCGGCGATCGCCAGTCGGTACCAGCCGAAATGCGACAGTGGCCGGCGCGCGAGATACCCAACGAGCCACCGCACGGACACCGCTGCGGTGACGAAAGCAATCGCGACGCCCAACAGCGGACGACCGATTCCGTAGGCATCGAACAATTCCCCGCCGTTTTTCGCCAAATCGAAAACGGTGGCCGCAGACAACGTGGCGAGGCCGAGGAGGAAGCTGTATTCGAGCGCGGCAGACAACGAAAGACCGACGAGGACGGCCGCGGCGATGGTGACGAGGCTCCTGCTCACCCCGGGCCACAGGGCAAGCGCCTGTGCAACACCGATGACGACGGCGTTCCTGACCGTCAGCGACGTCAGTCCGACGCCTTCGGTGCGCGGCTTCCAGACGAGGAGAAACAACCCGCCGACGATCCAGGCGATGACGACTGGCCCGGGAGAGAACAGTTCGTCCTTGATGGCATCACCGAACGCGGCTCCGAGCGCTGCCGCAGGAATGAACGAGGCGACGAGAAGTCCGAGGAGTCGTCGCCCCTCGGCATCGCGGCCGATCACCCCGTTCAGCATCGACGTCACACGGCGTCGATAGAGAAGCAGAACCGCGAGAATCGCACCGACCTGAATCGCAATCGCAAACGTGTCGGCTGCGTCGCGACCGGCGGAATCCCCGAGGCCGAGCCAGCGCTGTACGACCACCAGGTGTCCCGTCGACGACACGGGAAGGTATTCGGTGATCCCCTCGACTACCCCCAGAATGATCGAGTCAAGGGTGCTGAGGGTTCCCGACAATGCGCGGCGTCACTTTCTCGGCGATGGGTTGTACCGGCCCGCGGGGAACGCGGGTTCGACCATGTGGAGGATGTCCCAGTCGTGAGTCAGGCGCCGGTGCGCGATGCGCCAGTCGCCGTTGCGGCACTCGAACGAATCCCAGTAGCGCCCGGCAAAGTTCTCGAGGTACTCGCCGCGCTCGTTGCTGCAGCGATGCCACGCGATGACCTGGGTTTCGACGTCGGCCGTCGTCATCGACGTGAAGGTGATCAACGAGTCCGACGGAAAGTGTTTGGTTGCGATCGCGTACTCGCGCAATTTCGATGTCGCACCCTTCGCAAAGTCGGCGGCGCTCCCCTTCACGGCCCCGTAATCCGCCGTTGCGTCGGGGTGGAAAGCCTCCATCACCATGTCGGCATCGCAGGTGTCGATTCCCTTGCAGTAGAGCAAGAGCGCGCGCCGGATGGCCCTCTGCGCGTCGGCCGCTTCCGCCGAGGTGAAGGGACCGTTCACGTCTTTCGTCGTCGCCATGCGACTGACACTACGCAGAATTGGCACTCCCAACGGGATTCGAACCCGTGCCGCCACCTTGAGAGGGTGGTGTCCTAGGCCACTAGACGATGGGAGCCTGGAGAGGCCGAGGCTATCAGCGACCCGAAAAATTCACCGACGGGTCGTGTCGGCGGATTCGAACAGCGTCGCGAGGATCGCCCGTTTGGTGAGTTCATTCCAGGCCCGGCCGAGCTTGTCGTCATGCCCCAGCTCAACGAGCACCCGACTGAAGAACAGCCCCTGGATCCAATGCGCGACTGAGTAGAGATCAAGGGACTCGTCGATGAGGCCCCTCAACTGCGGGACCCGGATCGCCGACGCCAGTTGCTCACAACTCTCCGCCTGGGCTTCGCCCATTCTCTTCGCGAAGTCGAGTCGCATGTAGGTGCTGCCGAGTGCATCGACTCGCCGGCTGCGCGCGATGGGTCCGTCACCGACCAACAACTGGTCAATCCAGTCGGAGCAGAAGGAGACGAGCTCATCACGCGTTCTCACGTTCTGAATTGCGGCATTGAGAGCTTCGGTGCGTTGACGGAGGACTTTCGAAAATCGCACAATCTGTGCCTCGTCGAGCAGGCCGCGAAGATTTCCGAAGTGGTGGTACAACGAACTCGGCGAGCAGTCTGCTGCGGCAAGGATGTTCTCGAGACGTATCTCGGATTCTCCACCCTCGTTCAGCTGTTCGACGGTCGCGTTCAGAAGTGCGTCGTAAGTGGACGAGTCACGTTTTCGACCGGCACCGGAACGCCGCGGCGGCATCTTCTTCTGAATCGTCATATTGGCTGGGGAGCAAGGAATCGAACCCTGAATAACAGAACCAGAATCTGCTGTGTTGCCAGTTACACCACTCCCCATCGAGGATCAACCTCTTGGGCACTCAAATTCTAACCGTCTACCCCGTGACCTTCCACAGTGCCCGGAAACCGATGATTCTGCCGATTGCAACGCCCGCGCCTTCCTTCAGGTGCTTCGTCATGGCGGTCGTGCCGTCGACGGGGCTCGTGGTCGTGGCCGATGTCGTGGCATCGAACCCGTTCTCTTCCGCGATCAAACGCGAACGCAGCGAATGAAAAGGGTCGGTGACGATGACGATCGAATGCAGTCGCTCGCCGAACTTTTCATCGTCGTTCAACCGGCGGATGTTTGCGACGGCCTCCCAGGTCGACCGTGACGTCGCCTCTTCGAAGATTGCGTCTGCGCGCACGCCCCGCTCGATCAGGTAGCCGCGCGAAGCCTCTGCCTCGGTGAACCTGTCGCCTGGCTGGTTTCCGCCCGTCACGAGAATCTTTGGTGCAACACCCGCTTTCCACAACGCGTACGCATGGTCGAGCCGTGCGGCGAGCTGCGGAGAGGGTGAACCGTCGTACTGGGCCGCGCCCATCACGACGATCGATTCGGCTGTCGCGGTGTTCGAATCTCGACCGACACGCCACACTTCGAAGACGGTGAGTGCGACGTAGAGCGAGAGCACTCCCCCGACGAGCAACGCGGCGGCTGCGACCCTGCGGATCATCCGAGTCGGGCGACTGCGTCGCGAAGTCGGCGGAGCGTGACGTCACGCCCGAGCACCTCGAGCGACTCGAACAACGGCGGACCCACGCTGCGGCCGGTCACCGCCACCCGAATCGGCGCTTGGGTTTTTCCCAGCTTCAATCCACGGGCTTCGGTGATTGCTTCGAGCGACGCCTTCAGCTCCGGGGCACTCCACTCGACGATCGTGGCGAATGCTGCGACGGTCTCGTTCAACAGCGGTGCCGCCCAGTCGTCCTTCGTTGCTTTCGCCCAGGCGGTGTCGTCGACGGTCGGCGCGTCGAGAAAGAGGAAGTCGACCATCGATGGCACGTCGGCCAGAACCTGCACGCGGGTTTGCACGAGTTCGGCCATCGCGCGGAACTTGGCAGGATCGAAAGAGTCCGCGGGCCACGGCGCCGCGGCCGCCGAAAGTACGTGCGCGCAGGCTTCGATGAACTCGTCGACCGTCATCTTGCGGATGTATTCGCCGTTGAAGGCGAGAAGTTTCTGGATGTCGAAGAATGCGGGTGAATGATTGACGTCTTCGAGACGGAACTCGTCGACGATTCGCTGCCACGGCACGATTTCGGTGTCGCCATGCGGCGCCCAGCCGAGCGTCATGAGGTAGTTCACCATCGCCGCGGCGAGGATTCCCTCTTCGCGGTACTGCTCGACTGCAACCTTGTCGCGCCGTTTCGACAATTTCTTGCGCTGCTCGTTCACGAGAACGGGCACGTGCGCCCACGTTGGCGCCGGTGACCCCAGCGCCTCCCACAACATCTGTTGTTTCGGCGTGTTCGGAAGATGCTCCTCGGCACGGACGACGTGGGTGATGGACATGAGCTGGTCGTCGACGACATTGGCGAGAAGGAACATCGGAGAGCCGTTGCCGCGCAGGAGGACGAAATCTTCGATGGTTGCGTTTTCGAAACGCACCTCGCCGCGCACCAGGTCGTGCACGATCGTTTCGCCCGCGGGCACGCGGAAACGCAGGACGCGCCCGGGTCCCGGTTCGAGGCCGCGGTCACGACTGAAGCCGTCGTAGCCCTGCTTGCCCGACGCTATCGCGCGCTCCTGAACCTGCTCGGGGGTGAGATCGCAGAAGTACGCCTTACCCTCGGCGTACAGACGCATCGCCGCCTCGACGTGGGCCGCGGCATTGTCGGACTGGAAGTAGGGGCCCTCGAACTGCGGATGACCCTTTTCGATACCGAGCCACGCGAGAGCATCGATGATGCCCTGCGTCCATTCCGGTTGATTTCGCGATTCATCGGTGTCTTCGATGCGAAGGACGAACACGCCACCCTCGCGCAATGTCAGGGCCCAGTTGTACAACGCCGTGCGGGCTCCGCCAACATGGAAGAAGCCCGTCGGCGACGGGGCGAAGCGGTACCGCGGACCTTGTGACATGACGTCGCAAGGCTACCGATGCCAATGAAACATCGGGAACGAAACAAAGGGAACCATGCAGAGTCAACCGAACGTCTTTGGAGATCCGATCGAGAGCTGTTGCACGAGCCCGATGACCGGCTGGTACCGAAACGGCTGTTGCGAGACCGGCGGTGACGATCATGGGGTCCACACCGTGTGCGCCATCATGACCGAGGAATTTCTCGCCTTCTCGAAGACGATGGGCAACGACCTGTCGACTCCGATGCCGCAGTACAACTTCCCGGGGCTGAAGCCCGGCGACAAATGGTGCCTCTGCGCGATGCGCTGGCAAGAGGCCCTCGACCACGGCATGGCCCCGCTCGTCGATCTGGCGGCCACGCACATGAGGACACTCGAGTTCGTCGAACTCGACGACCTCAAGCGATTCGCGGTCTGACCGACCGGACCGACCAAACGGCCGGGCGTCAGTCGAGCATCGTGAGGTCGGCGTACGACTCGCGACGTCGCACGATCCGCGCGCGCCCGTCGGCAACGAAGATGACTGCCGGTCGCGTGACCATGTTGTAGTTCGACGACATCGAGTATCCGTACGCACCGGTGACGGGAACCGCAAGAAGGTCGCCGACGGCCAACGATTCGGGCACGTGTGCCTCGTCGATGATGACGTCACCGCTTTCGCAGTGCTTTCCGACGAGACGAACCGCGCGGTTCCGCAACGAGGTGGGGTGCGAGGGCATGAAGGTCTCGTACTCGGCCCCGTAGAGCATCGGTCGAAGGTTGTCACTCATGCCCCCGTCGACGGCGACATAGTCGCGCACACCGGGAATGGTCTTCACCGAGCCCACGCGGTACAGCGTGACGGCGGCCGCGGCAACGATCGACCTTCCCGGTTCAACCATCACTTCGACGCCGGCCGGAAGACCCGACGCCGCCGACCGCACGACCGCCGACCATTGGCCCATCGTCGGGGCGTGTTCGGCTGCCGTGTAGGCGACACCCAGTCCTCCTCCGACCGTGATTTCGGGCAGCCCGAGCGGCGCAAAGAATTCGACCATCATCGTGGTTGCCCGACCGAGCAGATCGGCGTCGAGCACGTTGGACCCGATGTGGAAGTGCACTCCGACCAACTCGGTCGCATTGGAACGCCTGCAGCGTTCGATCGCACGCAGCGCATCGCCGTTGGCGAGGTTGAACCCGAACTTCGAATCGTCCTGACCCGTGGAGATGTACTCGTGGGTGTGCGCATGGATGCCCGGGGTGACCCGCACCTGCACCCGCACCCGGCCGCCTCCGGTCGCGAAGGTCCGTTCGATTCGGTCGATTTCGTCGAAATTGTCGACGACGACGTGCCTGACACCCTCGCGCATGGCGTAACGCAGCTCGTCGTCGGACTTGTTGTTCCCGTGCATCACACATCGATCGGCCGGCACCCCGGCCGCGAGCGCAACGTAGAGTTCGCCGCCCGTGGCGACGTCGAGCATCAGACTCTCCTCGTGCGCGAGACGCGCCATAGCCTTGCAGAGAAACGCCTTCGTTGCATAGATGACGTTGCCGCCACCGAACTCCGCGACCGCCTCGCGACACCGATTGCGAAGATGTCGTTCGTCGTACACGAAAAGTGGCGTACCGAATTCGCCGGCGAGGTCGTCCAAGCGGCAGCCACCGATCGACAGACTGCCGTCGGACTCGACCGCCGACGTGTCGGGCAGCAGTCGCATCTCGATCGGCGCGCGGGTCACATCGCCTCCGGAGCTTCGATTCCCAACAGCCCCAAGCCCGTCGACAACACGCGGGCCGTCGCGTCGCACAGAGCCAGGCGGCTGGTGCGGACGGGTTCGTCTGACTTGAGCACGGGACAATTCTCGTAGAACGAAGTGAAGGCCGTCGCCAGGTCGTACAGATAGGTACACAATCTGTGCGGGCTGGCCTTGTCGAGCGCGTCCCACACCGCGGCATCGAATTGCAGCACTGCGAGAGCCAGGGCCCGTTCCTGCGGCGCCACAACGGCGACGCCCGATTGCCGGACCGAGTCGCGTTCAACGCCCGCGCGCCGGAAGATGCTGCAGATGCGCGCATGGGCGTACTGCAGGTACGGGGCGGTGTTGCCGTCGAACGACAGCATTCTGTCCCAGTCGAAGACGTAGTCCTTCACGCGGTCGGTCGAGAGATCGGCGTACTTGACCGCGCCGATTCCCACCACGCGGGCAATCGCATCCCGGGACCCGGCATCGAGATCGGGATTCTTCTCGCGGACCGCCGCGGCCGCCCGTTCGACGGCCTCGTCGAGGAGCGCCGACAACTTCACGCTGTCTCCGCTGCGGCTCTTCAACATCTTCTTGTCCGACCCCAGCACGTTTCCGAACGCAACGTGTCGCATCTCGACATCTGCCGGCAGCCAACCGGCGGTGCGTGCCGCCGCTTCGACCATCTGCAGGTGCTGGGCCTGTGGAGCACCGACGACGTACCACATGCGATCGGCCGACAGGCGACCCACGCGGTCGATGACGCAGGCGAGGTCGGTTGTCGCGTAGTTGTACCCGCCGTCGCCCTTGCGAATGATCAACGGCAACGGCTCGTTGTCGCGGTTCGTGAAGCCGTCGACGAAGACGACGTCGGCGCCGTCGCTCGATTGAAGCAGACCACCGTCACGGAGTCGTTCGACGACGGTCGGCAGAAGGTCGTTGTACGCGCTCTCCCCCATGAGATCGGCATCCTCGAGAAGAACGTCGAGCTGCCGGTAGACGCGGTTGAAGTACTTCGTGCTCTCGGCCACGAGGGTGCGCCACATCCTGAGCGTCTCGTCATCGCCGGCCTGCAGTGCGACGACACGAAGCCGCGAACGCTCCTTGAACGACTCGTCGGCCTCGAACTTCTTGCGCGCCTCTTTGTAAAAGCCATCGAGGTCACCGACCGAGAATTCCGCCGCGGCGCGATCTTCACCAAGGTCGACGAGGTGTTCGATGAGCATTCCGAAGGGCGTTCCCCAGTCCCCGATGTGGTTCTCACGAATGACGCGGTTGCCGACGAATTCGAGCATCCGCACGAGTGCATCGCCGATCACCGTCGACCGCAGGTGTCCGACGTGCATCTCCTTGGCGACGTTCGGCGCCGAATAGTCGACGATGACGTTCGGCATACCCTCGGTGCGACGCACGCCCAGACGATCGTCAATCAGGGCTCCGCGCAGCTGTTCGGCGATGAATTCCGCCGAAAACACGACGTTCATGAAGCCGGGACCGGCGACTTCGACCGATTCACACATGTCGGAAACGTCGCCGAGATGCCCGAGGACCTCGTTGGCGACGTCACGTGGCGGTCGACCCATCGTCTTTGCGATCGAAAGCGCACCATTCACCTGCGCTTCGGCGCGTTCACTCGGACGAACGACCGGGTCGACATCGCTTCCGGCGACGGCACGGAACGCTTCGGCGAAACGAGACGCAAGAAGGTGGAGGGGATCTGCCATGTCGTCTGACATTGTTGCCGACGGGATGCAGTTTCGCGGTGTCAGTTCCGTCGACACGGGTAGCCTGACGGCGCCTCCGGGACACCGGTCGGCCCTCGTAGCTCAGGGGATAGAGCGTCGGCCTCCGGAGCCGGATGCGCAGGTTCGAATCCTGCCGAGGGCACTTTTGTTCCGTGCGATACTTCCCCCATGGGGGAACCAGAGATCGCAGCCACTCGAGCCGACGAGTCGGGCCAATGTCCCTACAGCCCCACCGACTCGGCCGTCGTCGAGAATCCGTTTCCGGCGTACGAACAACTGCGTGAGCAATGTCCGGTGCACCGCACGACGATGGCCGGAATCGACTTTCTCACCGTGGCCCGCCGCGACGACGTCCACGCAATTCTCACCTCGCCCAATCTCTGGGTGAACCGTCACGGTGCAGGCATCGCCTATTCGGGCGAGGACGGCCGCGGAAACCTTCAGCACTACGACCAGCCCGAGCACACGAAGCGACGTGTCCTCATGCGCAACGAATTCAATCCGCTCGAGGTGCGCAAGCTCGCCGACTCGACACGGGCACTGGCGGAAGGTCTCGCCGACGACATGGAGGCGGCCGGCCCCGACGTCGAACTTCACGACGACTTTGCGTGCCCCCTTCCCATTCTCGGTTTCATCGATCTGATGGGGGTCGACCCGGCCGATCGGCACCTCATCAAGTCGTGGGCCGACCAACTCGTGCTCGGTCTTTCCGACCCGAAACAAGCCGTCAAACCAACCGCCGAGATCAAGGCATACATCAACGGCGCGGTATCGGAACGTCGCCGGGTCGCCGACTCGGGTGGAACGCCACGCCCGGGTCTTCTCACCGAGTACTCGCTGCGACTCCTCGACGGAGAGCGCATTCCGCTCATCGAGATGGAATCGATGGTTCTGCAGTTGTTGGTTGCAGGACACGAGACGACGACGTCGCTCATCACCAATTTCATGTGGAGGATGCTCGAGGACACCTCACGGTGGGACCGCATCGTCGCCGACCACTCGCTCATCCCGAATGCAATCGAAGAAAGCCTGCGCTTCGACCCGCCGGTGCTCGGGCTGTTCCGCACGAACGTCGAGGAAACGTCGATCCGGGACGTTCCGGTGCCCGCAAAGTCGAAGGTGATGGCGCTCTACGCCTCGGCGAACCGCGACCCCGACGCGTTCCCGAACCCCGACCACTTTGACATCGATCGCGACGAGATGCAGTTGAAGCGCCACTACAGCTTTGGATGGGGTATTCACCATTGCCTCGGGGCGCCGCTGGCACGACAGACGGCGCGCATCGCCATCGAAACACTCGCATCGAGATTCCCGGCGATGCGTGCGAACGGCGCCACCGAACGTCTCGCGCCCGAGATCCTCTGGGGTCGGCGCAAACTACCCGTTCGCCTGCGCTGACGCCGCGCCGAACCGGTCAGTGCGGTTGGGTGAAGCCGAACACCTCGCGCAGCGAGGCGTCGGTGAGAACCTCTCCTGGTGATCCCTGCGCAACAACGCGCTGTGCGAGGAGAATCGCCGCATCGGCGGTCTCCGCATCACCCAGCTCGTGGGTCGCCATCACGACGGTGACTCCCCGTGCGCGCTCCTCTTCGACGAGGTCCGCCACCAGCCTGCGTCCTGCAACGTCGAGGCCCGCCGTTGGTTCGTCGAGCAAGAGTACCTCGGCACCCCGGGCGAGAACCTGCGCCAGGTGGGCCCGCTGCTGCTGTCCACCGGACAGGTCGCGGAGTGGACGTTGGGCGTAGGCCGATGCGCCCGTGCGCTGCATCGACCGTGCAACTGCATCACGGTCGTCGTCGTTGAGTCGTCCGAAAAGACCGCGACGCGCGAATCTGCCCATCGTGACCACGTCTTCGACTCTCAACGGCAGCGTGTGGGACGACACGGGATGTTGCGGCAGGTACGCGACACGCGACGGCTGGGTACCCGGTCGCCCACCCAGGACCGACAATTCCCCGCCCTGGGTGACCAACAGACCGGCGAGCGTCTTCAACAGCGTCGACTTTCCCGAACCATTGGTGCCGATGAGCACCAACATCTGCCCAGGGAACAAAGTGAAACCAACGCCGTCGACGACCGGACGATGTCCGTAGCCGACGGCGAGCGACGTCGCCACGATCGAGGGTGAATCGTCAGTGGTGGACATGCTCGTGGAAGTGCGGGTGGTCGTGGAGATGGTGGATGTCCCTGCGGTGTTCGAGCCAACGTCGAATCTCGACAATCGATGCCGCTAACGCGAAGACGACGACGGCGGTCAGGACGATCGACGCACTCGCTGCGAGATCGGCGTGGTAGCTGAGCAGAAGTCCGACGTACGACGACACGACGCCGACGACGGCCGCGATCGCCACGACGGTCAAAATCCGTCGTCCAAACAGCGCCCCCGTTGCGGCCGGCGCCACGAGCATGCCCAGCACCAGCAACGTGCCGACCGTCTGGAAACTCGCCACGACGGTGAGCGCCACCATCGCGAGAAGGATGTTCGCGAATCGCCTGACGGAAAAGCCGGACGTGGCGGCCAGCCCCTCGTCGAACGACAAGAGGAGGAACGGCCGCCGACACACCCACGCGGTTCCCGCAACGACGACGAGAGCAACAACCTGCCACGCGATGTCCGACCAGGTGATGCCGAGAACCTCGCCGAACAGCACCGCCGTCAGGTCACCGGCGAACGATTCGGACCGCGATTGGATGATGACCCCGAGAGCCAGCATGCCGACGAACAACAAGCCGATCGCCGTGTCGTTCGACAGGCGAAATCGCCGGTTGACGACGCCAACTCCGCCCATCATCACCGCGGCCCCGATCGCCGCACCGAGTACCCCCGAGAAACCCGCCAACAGGGCGATGGCGACACCGGGCACGACTCCGTGTGCCAGGGCATCGCCGACGAAAGCCAGACCGCGCAGCACCACGAACGCTCCGGCGATGGCACAGGTCACCGCAACGATGCAGGTTGCGACGAGTGACAGACGAAGAAATTCGTTGTCAGTGAAGGGTCCGAAGAGAAAATCCACTCGTTCTCAATTTGACCAGAACGCGGACGGCAACACGGGGAGCCTCACGAAAGACCGGCGACGATGGAATCGGTCAGAGCGATCATCATCTCGTCGTATCCGCCACCGGCGGGCACAACGTGCGTGGCGAGTTCGATGACGTCAACCCCGACCTCTCGTGCCAGCTGATCCGCCACGTCGGTCGGTGTCCCGAGTTCGGTGAAGATCGCCTTCACTCCCTCGGCCCGTGCGAGTGTCTTCAACTCTGTGAGGTCTTTTGCGGTTGCCTCCGCAGCCGTCGAAAAACCGGGGATGATCGAACCCACCACCTCGCAGCCGTAACGCGCTCCGAAGTATCCGAGCGAGTCGTGACCGGTGACGATGACACACGACTCCAGCGTCTTGATCCGCGCATCGATGTCCGCACTGAGATCACCCAACGACTTCGCGACCTCGGTTCCGGCAGAAGTGAGGTCACTTCCAATGCGGCCCCCGATCTCTTGCGCAAGTGCCGGTGCCGCCTCTGCCAGCGTCAGCGGGTCGAGCCAAACGTGCGGATCATCTGCGTCGCCGGTGCCTTTCCGCAGCGTGACGTGATCGGCGATGTGGAACACGGGAATTCCCGACGCCTCCGTCTGATCGAGAGCATCGACAAGGCCCGCTTCGAGATCGAGCCCATTCGCCACGACCACCGCAGCACTCGACATCGTCTCAAGGTCCTTCGCAGACGGCTCGAAATCGTGTGGATCGGCTCCGTTGGGAATCAACACGACGACGCGCGCCGAGTCACCGACGATCCCGGCCACCACGCTCTCGAGGGCGCTGTACGTCACCACGACCGTCGGCACATCGTCGGCTGGCTCCGACGATCCGCCGCAGCCGGACCCGACAAGCCCAAGGCAAGCGATCAAATGGTAAGTGACCAAATGAGAGGCACGTGGACGCCGACTTGCTCGCACGGCGTCAGCCTACAGGATAATGAGAATGGTTCTCACTTTTGTTTGAGGAGAACCGCTCGCTCATGCTCAAGGAGCCAGGCCTTGCGTTCGACGCCGCTGGCGTAGCCCGTCAGACGGCCGCCGGCGCCGATCACCCGGTGACACGGCACGACGATCGCCAGCGGGTTCCTGCCGTTTGCACCACCAACGGCGCGTACCGCCCTCGGCGCACCCATCGCAATCGCCTGGTCCCCGTAGGTGATCGTCGACCCGAAGGGGATCGTGCGCAAGACGCCCCACGCGTCGAGCTGGAACGCGGTGCCGACGGGATCGAGCGCGACATCGAAGACCCGGCGCTCCCCTGCGAAGTATTCCTCGAGTTGCATTGCCGCGTCGTCGAGATGGGACTCGGCGCCCGCATCACCGGTACCTGCTGCAACAGATTCATGCCGTTCGAAAAACTCCACATGCGTCAGACCGGCAGCACTTGCAACGAGGCGGATACCGCCAATCGGCGAGGCAACAACCCGCGCGCACTCGTTCATGGCGCAATGTTGTCAGACGGTTCGTCATGCATTTCCCTGCCTGTCAGTTGTAGGGTGCAAAAGAGATGACCGAAGCACACTCCCCCGAAGCCCCCGCCCTCACCCGCCGAGAAATACTCACCGTCTTTGTCGGCTTGATGGCCGGCTTGAGCCTTGCCTCACTCGACGGCACGGCGGTCAACACCGCGATCGCAACGATGGTTGCCGACCTCGGTGGCCTCAGCGCCTATGCATGGATCGGCACCGCGTATCTCCTCACGTCCACTGTCTCGAATGCGCTCTTCGGAAAGTTGAGCGACATCTACGGACGTCGCCCGATGTTCCAGGCCGCCATTGTCACCTTCATCGTCGGCTCGATCGGGTGCGCCGTCGCACAGTCGATGTCGGTTCTCGTCGTCTCCCGCGGAGTCCAGGGAATCGGTGGTGGTGGTCTCATGTCGATGGCCTTTGTCATCATCGCCGACACGGTTCCGCCGCGCGAACGCGGTCGCTACGTCGGAATGATCACCAGCGTCTTTGCCGTCGGAAGCGTCGTTGGCCCTTTGATCGGGGGCTTCTTCACCGAACAGTTGTCATGGCGATGGATCTTCATCGTCAACATTCCGATCGGCATCGTCGCCCTCGTCATCACGTCGGCCGCACTGCGCATCCCCTTCCAGAAGCGCGACCACGCGGTCGACTGGCTCGGCTCGGCGCTGCTCACCGCGTCGGTGACGTGTCTCATTCTCCTGCTCTCGTGGTCATCCGAGGAGTATGGCTGGACATCGACGTTGTCGGTGGTGCTCGGTTTCGCCGCAGTGTTGATCGGGTTCACGTTCTTCTCGTGGGAAAAGCGGGCGCCCGAACCGGTGATGCCCCTCCACCTCTTCAAGATCGACGTCATTCGCGTGACGATCCCTCTCGTCGCATTCGCGGGCACGATCATCTACGGCGCAAATGCGTTCATTCCCTTGTTTCTGCAGGCCGTCACGGGAGTCTCCCCCACACAATCGGGTCTCCTCCTCATTCCGATCATGGCCGGCGTGACGATCGCAAGCATCAGCACCGGCCGATTGACGACCCGGTCGGGCACCTACCGACACTGGCCCATCCTCGGGGCCGTCTCGCTGACCATCGGCATGGTCTTTCTTTCGGGCATGTCAGATTCGGGCCTGGGGCTCGCATCCGCGCTCACGGGGATGGTGTTCGTCGGTCTCGGCATCGGAAGCATCATGCCGACGTGCACTCTTGCGACTCAGAACGCGGTCGAGTGGAAGGACCTCGGAGTTGCGAGCGCTGCCATCACTTTCTTTCGAACCCTCGGTGGCGTCGTTGGTCTCGCCGCCTTCGGCGCGATCTTGAACTCACAGATCACGGGCAAGGTCGACAAGAACCTGCTCCGTGCGCCGCGAAAGATCAAGTCGATTCCCGATGTTCAATTGCGGGAACGGGTGCTCGACGTGCTGGGCAGCGGCATCACGTCGCTCTACAAGATCGCGATTCCCGTGGCACTCATCGTCGTCGTGATTGCGGTTCGTCTGCCCGCACGTCCGTTGCGTCAGACAACCGGAGCACCGACCGTCGCAGCCGACTGACGGCTATTCGCCGGCGGCCTTCGGCTCTTTTGGCAGTCCGAGAACCCGTTCGGCGACGATATTGCGCTGAATCTGGCTGGTGCCACCCCAGATCGTCTCGGACCGCGAGAAGAAGAACGCCGACATCATCGGACTGACCGGATACCCGGCGCGACGCTTCTCGCGTGCGGTCCCCGGCCACGACGCAAGCTCTGCACCGGCGTTCACGAGAACCGCTTCCGCGCCGAAGATGTCGAGCGCGAGCTCCATCGCCTCTTTGTGCATCTCGGACCAGAACATCTTGTTCGATGCACCGAGGGCGGCGACACCGAGGTCCTTCGACTTGTTCAGTGTCGCCGTGAGCGAGCGCAGTCCGTTGATGCGCAGGATCTGGATCTTCGTGTAGTACCGCATCAGTCGCTGGCGAATGATCGGGTCATTGATGGCGCCGTTTTCTGTGGCGCGCATGCGCATCAACTTGTACTCTTCCTCGAAACGTCGGTAACCGGTGGTTGCGCTCATGCCGCGTTCGAAGGCGAGCGTCGAGTTCGCCACCTGCCAACCGTTGTTCACACCACCGACGACGTTGTCCTTCGGGCAACGGGCGTCGGTGAAGAAGACCTCGCAGAATTCCGCGGTGCCGTCGGGCTGAACAATGCCGCGAACCTCGACCCCGGGCTGACGCATCGGTACGAGGAGATACGAGATTCCCTTGTGCTTCGGTGCAGTCGGATCGGTGCGCGTGAGAAGAAAGCAGTAGTCGGCGTGATGCCCGCCGGTCGTCCACACTTTCTGCCCGTTGATGACCCACTCGTCGCCATCGAGCACCGCCGACGTCTTCAGACTCGCCAGGTCGCTGCCGCTGTTCGGTTCGCTGAAGCCCTGGCACCAGCGAGTCTCTCCGCGGAGGATCTTCGGAAGGAACTCCTTCTTCTGCTCTTCGGTACCCCATTGCAGGATCGTCGGCCCGACGAGGGTGTCGCCGAAGAAGTCGGCGCGCATCGGAGCCTTCGCCGCGGCGAACTCTTCGGACAGCACGACGCCCTGCATGACCGAAAGACCCTTGCCGCCGTATTCCTTCGGCCACGTTGCACAGATCCAACCGCCGCCGTAGAGCTTCGCCGGCCAGGTCTCGTTGAACTTCCGGCGATCATCGGCCGACATCTCGAATCCGGCTTCGAACCATCCGGCGGGCAGATTCTCACGGAGCCACGCCCGGACTTCTTCGCGGAACTCCTCGGCATCTGTGGGGTAGGTCAATTCCATTCCCCAATTATTTACCCGTCGGTAACGAACCGACGAATCCCACGGGTGTGGATGAATTCACGTCCCTGCAACATGCCCTGAACACTCCCGAGATGCTCCCCACGTAGGTTTTCGCGCCGTGACGGACACCAACAGCCCGAGCGACGACCCACGCCTCGGTCCCGCCGAAATGGCGGTCCTGCGCGTCCTCGTCGACCGTGCGGGAAAGGTGACGGGCCGTCACGATCTCAACCGCCTCGCCGACCTGGGGGGGTCGAGTCGACGCTGCGACGCCGCACTCGTCGTGCTGCGCCGCGCACTCGGCGAAGGCTCCATCCTCACCGTCCGACGTCGTGGCTGGATGTTGAAAAAAGAAACGGCCGAGGCGGCGCGCATGCTGCTTGACTCTTCGTTGTGATGCTCTCGACCGTGCTCACCGCCGGCGGAGCCTCCGGGATCGACCTCGGGCGCATCCTCCTCGAACTTGCGCTCATCTTGTGCGCGGCGAAGGTCATCGCCGAATTGGCCGAGCGTGTCGGCGTACCGGCCGTCCTCGGCGAGATTCTCGCCGGCATCGTCATCGGACCGTCGGTTCTCGGCCTCGTCGAGCCGTCCAACTCGCTCTTCTTGCTCGCCGAACTCGGCGCAATCTTGTTGCTCATGCAGGTTGGCATGGAGATCGACGTCGCCGAGCTGCGCAACGTCGGGCGGTCGGCCCTCACCGTGGCAATCATCGGCGTCACTCTCCCCCTCACGCTCGGTTCGTTCACCGGACTCGCACTCGGTGAGAGCGGCAACACGGCGCTCTTCATCGGAGCCACATTGACCGCGACCAGCGTCGGCATCACGGCGCGCGTCTTCGGCGACTTGAGAGCCCTGTCCACGAGGGAAGCGCGCATCGTCCTCGGCGCGGCCGTTGCCGACGACGTGCTCGGTCTCATCATCCTCACGATCGTCACGCGCATCGTCGAAGAGGGCACGATCGGTATCGGGACGATTGCAACGACATCCCTCACGGCGTTCACTTTCTTGGCGGTCGCCTCGGCCGTCGGATTCACGGCGGTTCCCCGGCTCATCGGGTTCGTGGCAAAGAAAGCGTCGTCTCCGGCCGCGGTGTCAGTGTTCGCGGTCGGCATCGCACTCGCCTACTCCGGCGTCGCCGACGCGGCGAAGTTGGCACCCATCATCGGAGCCTTCGTTGCCGGTGCGGCGCTCGGCAAGGCGCCGGCGCACGAAAGAATCGCACGGGACGTGTCCGCGGTCGCCGGACTCTTCGTTCCGATTTTCTTCCTCCAGATCGGCATCGAGACCGACGTCGCATCGATGCTGCGGCCGAGCGTCCTTGCCATTGCAGCCGCCCTCGTCGCCGTCGCCGCCGTGACGAAGGTGGTTGCCGGATGGGGTGCGGGGCGCAGCGGTGGTGACCGCCTGCTCATCGGGCTCGGCATGATGCCGCGTGGCGAAGTCGGCCTCATCTTCGCGACCATCGGTATGGGCGTCGGGGTGTTCGACGACGACCTCCACGCGGCACTCGTTCTCGTGGTGCTTGCCACGACGGTCATCAGCCCGGCTGCGCTGCGGTGGCGCATCAATGAGAAGGGTCCGGCCGAGGTCGATCTCGATGTCGATGCAGACAGTGAGCCCGAGGGAGGGTGGCTGCGGATCGACGTCGACCGCATTGCGCTTGCTGCGAATCCGCCGACGTCGGCGGCACCGAGCGTTCTTCTCTCCGCTGCGCTCCTCGCCCGCGAATACAAACCGAGCGACGACCTACTCGACTGGATCGCCGAACGTCGCACCCGGGACCTCGTGTGGAACCGCGATGCAACGACGCGGATGCTCGAGGTCCTTCGGAGTGGGACTCCACGATCGTGGCGACTGCTCGAAGTTGCCGGGTTGTTCGAGCGGACGATTCCGGAGATCGCAACCGCCATCAAGGAACGTGCGAGCGATGTCTCGGAGCTCGACCCGACGAACATCCTGCGCTTCCCCGCGGTCGAGACCTTGCGCGAGGTCACCGCGGTGGCTTCGTCGCAGAGCGACACGCTACTGCTCGCGGCCTTTCTCGCCGATGTCGACGCCGGCACCGATGCGACGGTGTCGATTCTCCAGCGTCTCGACGTCGACCTGCTCATCGCCGGCGAAGTCGAAGACCTCCTGAACGGGGCCCGGATTCTGCGGGCCGCAGTCGAACAGGAACCGCATCGGGTCGACGACAAGATGCTGCGCGACATCGCCCACGGACTGCGCCGTCCGGGCATCGTCGAGCGCAGCCGCCTCCTTGCCGATGCAATCGGGGGACTCGAACCTTGGCAGCACGCGGCGATGATCGACATCACCATCGGAGTGCAGAGCCTGCTCGCGCATCCGGAATTGCTCGAGGGCGTCGACGATTCGCTCGCCGACATGCGGCGACGCCAGGCGAAGGACCTCACCGACGATCCCGCTCTCATCGACCGCATCACGCACGCACCGACGACGTACGTCCTCGCCCACGAACCGGCGATGCTGCTCGAACATGCCCGACTGATCGAGCCCGCGCCGCACGGTCGCAAGGTCCGCGTCACGGTGCAGCCAACGGCAACCGTCGGACAGTGGATGATCAACGTCGCGTGTCGCAACAAGCGCGGGCTTCTCTCACGACTGTCCGGTGCGCTTGCTGACTCCGGATACTCGGTTGTGTCGGCCAGCCTCGCCACGTGGCCCGACGACTCGGTTCTCGACACCTTCGTCGTCACGGCGGGAAGCCCGCCCGACCCCACGACTCTTTCCGATCTTCTCGGACGGGCCTTGCGGGGACGTCTCAAGTCGCGACGAATCGGCGGTGAACCTCCGCGCGTCGCGATCGACAACTCGATTCACCCGTGGCACTCGGTCCTGCGCGTTGGTGGACCCGATCGACTCGGCCTGCTCGCAGCTATCAGTTACGCCTTGAGCGAAATCGGCGTTGTCGTTCACCATGCGGTCGTTCAGACGCGCGACGGTTTGGTCGACGACACATTCGAGATTTCCGATCGCGTCGGACGAAAAGTGCCCGAGCAGGCGGCGGACCGCGTGATTCGCATCCTCAAAAAAGTTTCGGGCGAAACACAGAGTTAACACCGCGACGAATTCGCCACTTTCCCGAAACAAAGGGGCGACACCGGCGAAACCTGCCTCTCGTACCGTCTCGGCATCCCACTCGGGCTGCAACTGCGCGGTCAACGGCGACAAAGCCGGTTGCTCATTCACCGAACAACACAGGAAGGACCGCAGTGAAGCTCATCACCGCAATCGTCAAGCCGTTCAAGCTCGACGACGTGAAGGACGCGCTGAAGGGCATCGGCATCCAAGGGATGACGGTGTCCGAAGTGCGTGGCTTTGGTCGTCAGGGCGGGCACAGCGAGACCTACCGCGGCGCGGAATACACGATCGAATTCGTGCCCAAGGTTCGCCTCGAGCTCGTCATCGACGACGCCGACGTGGACAAGGCCGTCTCGGCCATCCGCACCGCAGCAAACACAGGAAAAATCGGAGACGGAAAGGTTTGGATCACAAGTGTCGAGAGGCTCGTCCGCATACGTACAGGCGAGGAGGGTCGTGATGCGATCTGACCTCGAGCTCTCCCCCGGCCGTCGCTGGGCAAAGCGACTGCTCATCGCCACGACGGTGTCCACCGGTGCGCTCATCGCCGCGGGTGGTGTCGCCACGCTCGCAGCCGATGAATTCGACGCTGAAGCAGCAGTGACCGCACTCGGGTCCCAAACGAACCTGCTCTGGGTCGTGATCGGTGCGATGTTGGTCATCTTCATGCAGGCAGGTTTCGCTCTCGTCGAAACCGGTTTCTGTCGGGCCAAGCACGCGGCGCACGTCGTCAGCACGAACTTTGCGATCTTCGGTCTCGGGTTCATTGGATTCTTCTTCATCGGATTCCCACTCGCTTTCGGTGGTTTTTCCTACTCGGCATTCGGCATGGACCAACCCGTGGGCGATGCACTGCTCGGCAGCGGCAACTGGGTGTTTCTCTGGAAGGGCGGCTGGGCGTTGTCGGGTGGCGGGATGACACCGGCCGTTCTCGGGTTCTTCCTCTACATGGCCGCCTTCATGGACACGGTCGCAACGATCCCCACCGGATCGATGGCGGAACGGTGGAAGTGGAACTCCTTCGTCATTTGGGGCTTCTTCGCCGGCGCGGTCTACTACCCGCTCTTCGCAGCTTGGACCTGGGGCGGCGGCTGGCTCGCCAAGACCTGGGACACCATGTCACTCGGTGCGGGCTACGTCGACTTCGCCGGATCCGGTGTCGTCCACGCGGTTGGTGGCGTCGCGGCCTTGGCCGGTGCAATCGTGCTCGGACCACGTATCGGCAAGTTCGGTGCAGACGGAAAACCGCGCGCACTTCCCGGACACCACATCCCGATGGCCATGCTCGGCACGTTCATCCTCCTCTTCGGTTGGTTCGGATTCAACGCGGCGTCGACGTTCGCGGCGACCGACGTGCAATTCGCAACCGTTGCGACGAACACGGCGATCGCCGGCGCATTCGGCGCGATCACCGCGATGTTCTGGATCACCAAGCGAACGGGCAAACCCGACCCTGGCATGATGGCCAACGGCATGCTCGCGGGCCTCGTCGCCATCACGGCGCCGTGCGCATTCGTCGCCCCGTGGGCGGCGGCCGTGATCGGTGTCATCGCAGCGGTACTCGCGATCGAGACCGTGTTCATCGTGGAGCGCAAGTTGAAGATCGACGACCCGGTCGGCGCGATCGCGGTTCACGGTGTCAATGGCACCTTCGGCGTGATCGCCGTCGGCATCTTCTCGAACGGCAGCTACGGCGCGGGCTGGAACGGCTCGCCCACGGCGGGCATCGAGGGAATCATCAAGGGTGACTGGGGCCAGCTCGGCGCGCAGTTGCTCGGCGCGGCCGTCATCTGGACTGTCATCTTCGGAATCTCCTTCGCGTTCTTCAAGATCCAGAACAGCCTCACCAAGGGTGGTATCCGCTCGAAGGAAGAGGACGAGATCATGGGTCTCGACATCCCCGAAATGGGAGTGTCGGCGTACCCGGAATTCAACCTCCGCTAGGGGGCGCTGCACCGGGGCTCCCCCTCCGGTGCGGGTGTGTGGGGCGAATCGCCGTCGCGAAAGCGGCGGCGATTCGTTCTTTCACGGCACGGAAACACCCCGTTAACAAGACGAATTTATTTTGGCGCCCCATGACAGCCAACACCCCCATCGACACAGGGGCCACCGCGTGGGTACTCGTTTCCTGCGCTTTGGTCCTCTTCATGACACCCGGCCTTGCCTTCTTCTACGGCGGCATGGTCCGATCGAAAAACGTCCTCGGAATGCTGATTCAGAACGTCCTCGCCATGGGCCTGATCTCCGTGATCTGGGCCGTGGTCGGATTCAGCCTGGCGTTTGGTGGGTCGAACAAATGGATCGGAAACTTCGACTTCCTCTTCCTTGCGGACGTCGCGAATGCTCCGAACCTCCCCGGTTACGTCGGTGACTTCGCGCTCGTCATTCCCCCACTTGCGTTCGTCGCCTACCAGATGATGTTTGCCGTCATCACGCCGGCACTCATCACCGGAGCCACTGCCGATCGTTTGAAGTTCTCCGCGTATGCAATCCTCATCGGCGCGTGGGCGATTCTCGTCTATCCCACGGTGGCGCACTGGGTGTTCAGCCCCAACGGCTGGCTCTTCGGCGAGGGCGCACTCGACTTTGCAGGTGGTGCGGTTGTGCACATCAACGCAGGTGCTGCGGCACTTGCCGTCGTGCTCGTCCTCGGTAAGCGTCGTGGTTGGCAGCGCGAGGCGATGCCTCCCCACAACCTCCCCTTCACCGTTCTTGGTACCGGAATCCTGTGGTTCGGTTGGTTCGGTTTCAACGCGGGCTCGGCGCTCGGCGCGAACGGTCTCGCAGCCCAGGCACTCATCAACACCCAGCTCGCAGCCGCTTCGGCGATGCTCGCGTGGCTCGTCGTCGAAAAGCTGCGCGCCGGTCACGCCACGACACTCGGCGCGGCATCGGGCGCGGTGGCCGGTCTCGTTGCGATCACCCCGTGCGCGGGTTTCGTGGGCGGCATGGCACCGATCGTGATCGGTCTCGTGTCGGGCGTCGTTTGCTACTTCGCCCTCTCACTGAAGACGAAGTTCGGCTTCGACGACAGTCTCGACGTCATCGCGGTTCACCTCGTCGGTGGCCTCGTCGGTGCACTTCTTCTCGGACTCTTCGCCGACAAGACCGTGAACGGCCTCGGCGCAGACGGGTGGTTCTTCGGCGGTGGCGCCGACCTCCTCGGCAAGCAGGTGCTTGCAAGCGCCGCGACGCTCGTCTTCTCGTTCGTCGTCACGTACATCATCGCGGTCGTCATCAACAAGACGATCGGCCTTCGCGTCTCGAACGAGGATGAACTCGTCGGACTCGACCAGAGCCAACACGCAGAAACCGCCTATCAGGCCTGACCCTCACACGAATAGGATCACCACATGAAGCTCATCACTGCGGTTGTGAAGCCGTTCAAACTCGACGATGTGAAGGATGCCCTGAAGGCAGCCGGAGCACAGGGAATCACGGTCTCCGAGGTCCGCGGCTTCGGTCGCCAGGGCGGCCACACCGAGACCTACCGAGGAGCCGAATACAACATCGAGTTCGTCCCGAAGGTTCGCATCGAGATCGTCGTCGACGACTCGGTGGTCGAGCGCGCCGTCGAAGCCATCCGCTCGGCGGCGAGCACGGGGAAGATCGGCGACGGAAAGATCTGGGTCACCAACGTCGAGAGGATCATCCGAATCCGAACCGGTGAAACGGGCCCCGACGCGCTCTGACGCTCGAGCGGCGGCCGTGGGGGCCCTGTCAGTAGAGTCGGTCCCATGACCATGACCGACACGGCTCCCCCCGCCGCAACGCGCTGGACGGCCCAGTGGCGCGAGCTCTACAACGAAGTCATCGACACCGGGCTCTGCACCGGATGCGCCGGATGCGTCGTGACCTGCCCGCACGATGTCATCGGGTACGAACACGTCGAGGGTAAGTACAAGCCTTTCCATCTCGAAGAAGAGCTCGGTCTCGACAACTGTGTCCACGGCTTCGGCGAGGGCGGCGGCTGTACCACGTGCACCCGCGCCTGCCCCCGGTTCCGTCAGTGGGAGCCCGAGGCCGACAAACACCTCTTTGGTCGTGTTCGCAATCCCGACGAGATGGCCGGCGTCTGGCGTCAGCTCCTCCTCACGAGGGCCAGCGACACCGTCCAGCACGAAAAGGGCCAGGACGGCGGTTTCGTGACCGCAATGCTCGCGTGGCTGCTCGACAACGATTACATCGAAGGAGCCCTCGTCAGCGGCGTCGAAGACGACGATGCGTGGAAGGCCAAACCCCAGCTGGTGCGCACCAAGGACGAAGTTCTCGCGACGGCGGGCAGCCGCTACACGTATTGTGCGAATCCGCTCGCGCTGCGCGATGCCAAAGAAGCCGGGCTCTCACGTCTCGCGCTCGTCGGTATGGGTTGTCAGACTTCGTCTCCGCCGGTCATGTGGGACCGCAAAGCGGGCAAGGTCAGCAAGCCGTTCCTCTTCAACATCGGGCTCCTGTGCTCGAAGACCTTCGACGACGCGATCTTCCCCGAGCTCTTCGAGGCCAAGTACGGCTTGAAGAAGCAGGACATGGTGAAGATGAACATCAAGGGCGTCTTCCAGATCTGGATGAAGGACGGCTCGTACCACGAGGTCGACCTGAAGGAATGCCACCAGTGGACGCGCACGGGCTGCAAGCACTGTCCCGACTTCGCTGCGGAACACGCCGACATTTCGACCGGCGGCATCGGCAAGGACAACGATTGGACGCTCACAATCGTCCGCACCGAGCTCGGTGAAGAGGTCATCAACCGGATGATCAAGGACGGCGTCATCATCGCCCGCCCCGCACAAGAGGACGAGGTTGCGATGAAACTGCTTCGCACCCTCTCGATCGTCAGTCGTCGTCGGTGGCCCGACTGGGCCGACAAGGCTCCGTCGGTCGGCGTGCCGCCGCCGAAGAAAAAGGCCGAACCGGCTCCTGCGCAAGATGGGGCCGCGCCGGCGCAGTAGTTTGCGCCACATGCCACTTCACCCGCAGGCCAAGTTCATCACCGACTTCGTCGCAGGACTCGGTCACAAACCGTTCGAGGACGACACGCCGCAAAATGCCCGCGAGTCCCGTGCCGCGATGCAGGCACCGTCGACCGTGCCGATCCACAAGATGACCGACATCGACGCCGGTGGCGTGCCCGCGCGTCTCTACAAGCCGAACGACGAACCGAACCTTCCGTTGCTCGTCTACTACCACGGTGGTGGGTGGGTGCTCGGCAGTGTCGAGTCGCACGACAGCGTGTGCCGTGCCATCTGCATGCAGACGCCATGCGCCGTGCTGTCCGTCGATTACCGCCTCGCACCAGAGCATCCGTTTCCCACACCTCTCGTCGATTGCGTCAACGCGACGCGTTGGGCGCGTCTGAACGCGTCGTCGATCGGCTGCGATCCGGCACGCATTGCCATCGGCGGCGACTCGGCCGGTGGCAACATCGCCGCCGCCATCGCCAACATGCAGGTCATCCCCGCCACGTACCAATTGCTCATCTACCCGGTGACCGACTGCAATCTCGGACACGCCAGCCACCGTGAAAACAAGGACGGCCCCTTCCTCACCCACGCAGGAATGAAGTGGTTCGTGCATCACTACGTCTCCGACGGCGGGGCCTCACTCGACGACCCGCGACTCTCGCCACTCTTCGAATCGGATGCGAACCTCGCTGCGGCGCCACCGACGTGCGTCATCACCGCCGAGTTCGACCCGCTTCGCGACGAAGGCGACGCCTACGCCGCGAAGCTCGCCTCGCTCGGTGTGCCGGTTTCGCACATTCGGTTCTCCGGACAGTTCCACGGGTTCGTGTCGCTCGCTGATTTCGTCGACGACGGAAAGGCCGCGCTCTCGATGTCCGCGAGCCTCTTGCGCGCGGCGTTCAATCCCCCGCAACTGGGCTAGACGAAACCCACTAGGCGCACAACTCGGCAGCCCGCGCGAAGACCGCGTCGATCATCGGCTCGGTCAGCTTCCCCGTGAAGGTGTTCTGTTGGCTCGGATGGAACGAGCAGAGCAACGTCATGTGTCCGGCCGCCACTTCGACGCCGTGGCCGAACTTCGGCCGTGGTTTCACCGCGAAGAAGTCGGTTGCCGCCTGGTAGGCGAACGCGCCGAGACACACGACGACGCGAAGGCCGGCGAGCAGTGCGATCTCACGCTCGAGGAACGGCCGGCAGGCATCGCGCTCTTCGGGTGACGGCGCGTTGCCGGGCGGTGCGCACTTCACCGCAACGGTCACCCATGCGCCGTCGAGCTCGAGTCCGTCACCGCGGTGCGTGGATGTGGGCTGATTGGCAAAGCCCGCCTTGTGCATTGCTCGGTAGAGCCAGTCGGCGCTGCGATCACCCGTGAACACGCGACCCGTGCGGTTTGCACCGTGAGCGGCCGGCGCAAGTCCGAGAACCAACAGTCGCGCCGCGGGATCTCCGAAACCCGACACGCCGCGACCCCAGTAATCGTCGTCGCGAAACGCGGCTCGCTTGTCTCGTGCAACTCGTTCCCGCCACTCGACGAGTCGTGGACATGCCACGCAATCATGAACATCCGTCGCAAGACGAGCCAAGCCATCGGATTTCCGCGCGCCCACGTGCACACCGTAGGCCTCGAGCGGGTATTTTCGGTTCCGATGGCTCGCAAGCGCGCGGCGCACCCCTCCGCAACGACGATTCTCCTGGTTCGCCACGGTCAAACCCCGACGACCGGTCAGTCGTTGCCCGGCCGCGCCAAGGGGCTGCACCTCAGCGACAAGGGCCGCGAACAAGCCGCAGAGGTTGCCGAGAGACTCGCAACCTTTCCGAAAATCGACGCCATCTATTCGTCGCCGCTCGAACGCACGCGCGAAACCGCTGCGCCGTTGGCCAAAAGACTCGGCCAACGCATCGTTGTCGACAAGGGTCTCGTCGAATGCGACTTCGGCGACTGGACGGGTGCGAAGCTCGTCGATCTCATGAAAAAGCCCGAATGGGCCACCGTGCAGCGCGCACCCAGCACCTTCCGTTTCCCGAACGGTGAATCGTTCACCGAAATGCAGGTCCGCATCACCTCTGCGCTCGATGCCATCCGCCTGCGCCACCCGGGTGGTGTCGTTGCGTGTTTTTCCCATGCCGACCCCATCAAGGCGGCTCTCGCCCACGCAATGGGG
Organism: Acidobacteriota bacterium; assembly: GCA_018970175.1. Classification (GTDB taxonomy): domain Bacteria; phylum Actinomycetota; class Acidimicrobiia; order Acidimicrobiales; family Ilumatobacteraceae; genus F1-20-MAGs119. The sequence continues at coordinate 3,082 of JAGWWV010000002.1, read as the reverse complement.
ACGCACCTCGACTTGTTCCAACGCATCGTCGTCAGCACCTGCTCGGTGAGCGCGCTTGCCTACGGCACGGGCTCGCCCATCGTCCTCACCGTCAATTCGACCGGCGGATCCCTCGCCGATCTGCGTCCTTCCTGAACCGCACCCATGACCACGTACCGCGACTTCGACACCCCCGACTCGTTCACCACGGCGGCGCTCGGCCGACCCGGCCAGCGCATCTTTCTCATTCAGGTCCGGGGTGAGGGCGAAGTCATCACGCTGAAGTGCGAGAAGCAGCAGGTTGCCGCGATCGCCCACTTCGTCCGTGATCTCCTTGCCGACCTTCCCGACGGCGACGTGCCGTTGCCCGACGCGCTCGACATCATTCCCCTGGCGAACACGGAAGCCGAATCCTTCGACTTCGTCGTCGGACCCATCGGCGTGGCGTACGACCGCGAACTCGATCGCGTCGTGGTTCAACTCGACGAGATGGTCCCCATCGACGAGAACGGCGAGCCCGACCCCGACGTGGTGGCCGGTCGCGTGCGGGGTCTCATCACCCGTGGGCAGGCGCTCGCATTCTGCGACCACGCCGACGAAGTGGTCGCCGCGGGCCGCCCGAACTGCCGGTGGTGCGGTTTTCCCATCGATCCCGACGGCCATCCATGTCCGCGAATGAATTAGTCGGTCACGACAATCCGATCGCACTCCTCGCCGGGGGCGAGATCGAGGTCGTCGGACGAATGCCGTGGAGCAGCAACGCGACGTTCCTGGTGAAGGTGACCGACGAATCGGGCGGCGCGCAGGCGATCTACAAACCTCGGCGCGGTGAACGCCCCCTGTGGGACTTCGAGCCTGGCCTGCACCGTCGCGAGGTGGCGGCGTACGAGTTGTCCGAGGCGATGGGATTCGACGACGTTCCGCCGACGGTGCTGCGCGACGGCCCGATGGGTGAGGGTTCGCTGCAGTGGTTCATCGAGGCCGACCCGAACGTCCACTACTTCACGATGTTCGAAGGCCGCGACGACCTGCACGAACAGTTGAAGACGATGGCCGTCTTCGACATCGTGGCCAACAACACCGACCGCAAGGGTGGCCACGTTCTCGTCGACGCAAACGACCACGTGTGGGGCATCGACCACGGCGTCTGTTTCTCGGCGGACTTCAAGCTGCGCACGGTCATCTGGGACTTCGCCACCGAGAACCTCACGCCTCACCACAAAGCCGCCCTCGAACAGGTCGCGTCGCAAGTTCCGCTGCGCGTCGCCGCGCTGCTCGACGACGACGAGGTGCAGGCGATACGACAACGCGCACGATGGCTGCTCGAGGCCGGCGTACTTCCCTACGACCCGTCGGGTCGCAGGGTCCCCTGGCCACTCGTCTGAGTCGACCTAACCTGCCTCCATGGACACCGATCTCGACGCGCTCGTGGATCGCGCCGACCTCGACGAAATCATTCGACGCATCGACGATCTGTGTTCCGAGCGCGCCTGGCCGCGTCTCGCCTCGCTGCGCGACAAGTCCGCCGCAGCGGTGCGCACGGGGCGGCAGACCTGGCCGTGCGCCACGCTTGCCAACTACCGACTCGCCCTTCACGCTCCCGCCGAGATCGCCGCAGCATCGCTTCAGCACCCCACCAGCACCTTCAGCATCGGTCCTCTCACCGAGGTGATCGCCCAGAACCACACGTGGGCTGAGTTGTCCCCGCACATCGACGATGCCCCGTTGCGGGGCTTCGTCGCGTACGAACGCGCGCTGCGGGGTGAGGAAATCCCGAGCGATGCAGCGCTGCGATCGGTGCTCGAGATACCGATCATTCCCGCGCCGTGGGAACCCGCCTACGAGGCTCCGATCTACGACGACAACGGCGTCAGCGCACCGACTCCCCAACTGAACGTCGCGCCGTCGACCGAGGTCGTCTGTACATCGACGAGGAGCGACGATGACCCCGACATCGAGGCCGCGATCCGCGCGGTTTTCGAGGCATGGACGACGCAGTCGAACGGACGCGTGTCGTTCGCCGCCGTGTCGGGTGGCGTCGAATCGAGCCTCGGAGCACTCGGTCTCTCACGCGCCTCGATCGCGCCGCTCGAACCTTCGCAGGTGATGGCCCTCATCGCATGGGCCGGAGCCTCGGGTGGCGCGCACGGTCGCCGACGGGGAGGCGCCCAGGGCAGATTCGGTGCGTGGTGGTTCGCCACGGCCATGGCCGACGCACTCGATGAGTGGCCACTTCCTCAGGGCACGTTGCGCGCCGAGATGGAGGAACTGCAGTGGTTCACATGGACAACCAACGAGCCCATGCTCGGATGGCAACTGCAGATGGTGGTCTGGGATCCGTTCAACGACATGTCATGGGCGTTTTCCGCCCGTGACATGTCATGAAGGCTGTTGTCAGCGGCCCTTCAGGGCTTCGATCAACTTCGGCAGAACCTTGTGCACGTCACCGACGATGCCGAGGTCTGCGATACCGAAGATCGGTGCTTCCTTGTCCTTGTTGACGGCGATGATGTTCTTCGAACCCTTCATGCCGACCATGTGTTGGGTCGCACCGGAGATTCCGGCGGCGATGTAGACACTGGGCTTCACGACCTTGCCGGTCTGGCCGACCTGGTACGAATACGGCACCCAGCCGGCATCGACGATCGCGCGCGACGCACCGGGTGCACCCTTCAACAGTTTCGCCAACTCTTCGACCATCGTGTACTTGTCGGCTTCGCCAAGACCACGACCGCCCGACACCACGATGTCTGCTTCGTCGAGCTTCGGGCCGGTGGTCTCTTCGACGTGAACCGCGGTGACCTTCGCGGCGCCGGCGGCACCGAGGTCGGGCACCGACACGCTGACAACTTCCGGCGCAGCGCCACCCGATGCCTCGGCGGCGAAGCTCTTCGGGCGGAACGCGACGAGGTACGGGCCTTCACCCGTGAAAGTGGTGGTGACGAGCGTGTTGCCACCGAAGATCGGGGTTGTTGCGCTGACCGCACCACCGTCGACGCTGACGTCGATGCTGTTCGTCAGCACGGTCTTGTCGAGCTTCACCGAGAGACGGGACATGACGTCGCGACCTTCGTAGTTCTGCGGGAAGAGAACGAGATCGGGC
>JAGWWV010000066.1 GCA_018970175.1 Acidobacteriota bacterium | reverse complement strand
ACGCATCAACCACCACCGAATCGGTACTCGATGAAACGAAGGTCGACCGCGTCACGGCGGTGAGCATCGTGCCGACGTGGGCAAAGGGCACGAGGTGGCTGGAATCAGCGACCGTCACCCTCGAACGTTGGCGAGCCGAACCGCTCGTCGTCACCTACACGCCGCTCCTGCGGTTCTTCATGCGCGGCATCGGATACACGCACCCCGAGTGGGGTCATGGTGAGTGGAAGGGTGAGTTCGCCGAAACGCGCGACAACTTCGTCGTAGCCGATGCAAACCCCGGCGACCCGACAATGATCCACCTGCAGAACCTCTGCCGTGTCGAGTCGAACGGCAAGTCCGGCACGGGCGTGTTCGAGCACCTCGTCATCGGCCCGCACGAACCGAGCGGCTTTACATCAATTCTCGACGGCGCCGCATAGCGCCGATACCCCAGAGGGATCGGAGTGAGGTCAAGTCTCGGGGCCGAACAAAACGGCAAAGACCGCTTCGTCGAGGGTGCGGTCCCACTCGTGTGCGTCGACCGAACTGTTGCTGATTTCGATCAGGTTCTTGCCAATGACAGAGCCGTTGTACCAGGCAACGACGGCGCGTAAATCGATGTCCTGTCGGATGAAGCCCTGCCGTTGGAAGGGGAGAAGGGCAAGTGCAACCTGCGTGACGAGTTCGTCGTGAGCGCGCACGATCTTTTCCGCCAATGTCGGTCGCGCGTACGAGGCACCGAGCGCGTTGACCCGTTGCCAGCGGACGAGCGACCGCTCGGTTTCGCGTCGCGCTGCGAAGAGTCGGCGCAGTTCGCGCACGAGGTCTTTCTTGGATTTGCAGTCGGCAAGCGCCGCAAGCAGGTTTTCGACGTCGGTGCGGAAAGCGCGGATGAATCGTTCCGCCTGTGCCTCTTCGACCAGGCCCTCGCGACTCCCGAAGTGGTGATAAAGGGTGGGAAGCGTGACTCCGGCCGCCTCGGCAAGTTGGTTCACGCGAATACCGGCCTCACCGGATTCGTCGATCGACTGGATGGCGAGCTCGAGCAGTCGTTGCTTCACCGGGGATTCGCCAGCCACGTGGGCAAGGTTACGCTCTCGTATGGCCCAAACTTTCGCCCGTCTTCACCGCCTCAATGTCATCGCGACGGTGCTTCATCTCGTGCAGGGTGTCGTCATCCTTCTCATCTCGAACGACTTCGCCCTGCCCGTCACCACGTTCTTCTGGAACGACGCACCGAACAACCGACTCGATGTGGCGCGTCTCGAACGCAGCTTCGATGTCTCGGTGGCTTGGGCGGGAGCGTTGTTCCTCTTTCTTTCCGCCCTCTTCCACTTCATCGTGGCGAGCGTCGGCCGTCAAGCCTACGAAGGCGAGATCGCGGCCGAGCAGAACCGTTTCCGGTGGGTCGAGTACTCCATTTCATCGACGCTGATGATCATCACGATCTGCCTGGTGTTCGGCATCGGCGACATCGCGGGGCTTCTCGGCATTGCCGGAGCGAACGTCGCGATGATCCTCTTCGGCTGGGTGATGGAGGTGGTCAACCGCCCCGGCAAGCCGGTGTGGTGGACTCCGTTCTGGTTCGGGTGCATCGTCGGCATCGTGCCGTGGATCGGTCTCGTGATCTACCTGTTCGGACCCGGAAGCGAGATGCCGAAATTCGTGTACGGCATCTTCGTGAGCATCTTCATCTTTTTCAATCTCTTTGCCCTGAACCAGTTCCTGCAGTACCGCAAGGTGGGGAAGTGGGCCGACTACGTCTACGGCGAGAAGGTGTACCTGTGGCTCAGCCTCGTCGCCAAGAGCGCCCTGGCATGGCAGCTGTACGGGAACACCCTCTCCGCGTAGGACGGATGAGGTTTTTGTAAAGGGAACGTGACCGTTTCGTCACCATGGAAGGACCCGTGCGGGCCTGAACTATTGTTTGCCCATGAGAGTCGACGCGAACTTCTTTTGTACGGTGCCGATGGACGACGCGGGCAAGGTCGAGCCGACGAAACGTCGCTACGACAACAACGCGGTCATCGAGTGTTACAAGAACCTCGTTGCGTGGGCGAAGACCGCCGACGAGGTGGGCATCGACACGATGTGGTTGACCGAGCACCACTTCCAGTACGAGGGCTACGAAGTTCTGCCGAACCTCATTCTGTTCGGTCAGCATCTGGCGGGACAGACAACCAACCTGCGGCTCGGCCAGATGTTCAACGTCGTGCCGCAGTGGCACCCCCTGCGGCTTGCCGAGGACTTTGCCATCGCCGACATCGTGACCGGTGGTCGTATGGAGTTCGGTGTCGGTCGTGGCACCGTGCCGCGCGAAGCGTGGAGCTTGGGCACGGTGGTGGCCTCGGGTGACAACGCGATGTCGGCCGAACACGACCGCATCAACCGTGAAGTGTTCGAAGAGTCGATGGAGGTCATCAAAACCGCGTGGACGAACGAGCGGTTCTCGTACCGCGGCAAGCACTTCGTTTTCCCGCCCGACGACATTCCCGACCGCGGCAAGTACGTCGACGACCTCACGCTCATCCCGCGTCCACTGCGCAACATCGACGTGTACCAGCCGGTGACGTCGCCCGAGACCGTCGAGTACGTGCCGCGCGAAGGTCACAAGGCCGTGTACTGGTTGCAGAACGCCGACTCGCAACTGCAGAAGTGGACCCGTTACGCCGAAATTCGCGAGGAAATCGGCCGTCCGGTCGCGCCCGGCGAGGACCGTTGTCTCGTGATGAACATCCACGTGGCCAAGACCCGCGAAAAGGCGATGGTCAAGGGCAAGCCCGGACACGACGAGTTCGCTAACTTCCTCTCTCCCTACGGTCGTTTCTCGTCGTACCGCAACCCTGACGGCAGCAAGGTTGCCTTCAACCACTGCCCGACGGTGGAAGAGTCGAACGAGCAGAAGATCCAGATCGTCGGGTCGATCGACGATGCAGTCGACACCCTCGGCTTCTGGCGCGACCTCCTCGACCTGAAGCACATCTGCTTCTTCTTCGACTTCCCCGGTGTGTCCCGCGACGAGATGATCGAACAGATGCATCTGGTGACCGAGGAAGTGTTTCCGAAGCTGGGCGAAAAGGTCGAGCGGCGGCCCTTGCCCAACCTGGAACCGCTGGTCTGAGCATCGCAACGACGAACGTGCTGATCACCAACGTCACCACGCCGACGTCGAACGGCACGTTGGTGTCGGTACGAATCGAAGGCGAAGTGGTCACCGAAGTCGGTGCAGCTCTCGCTGCGCGTGACGCCGAAACGGTGATCGACGGCAACGGTGGGCTCTTGACCGAATCGTTGGTCGAAACGCACGCCCATCTCGACAAGGCGTATCTGGCGGAATTGATTCCGAACCCGACGGGTGACCTGATGGGAGCGATCACCGCGATGATCGCCAACCGGCACGTGATGACGGTCGACAACACGATCGAGCGTGCCGAACGTGCCGTGCGGACGATGGTGCGACACGGCGTCACCCGTATCCGCACGCACGCCGACGTGACGCAAGACAACGGACTCACCTCGGTCGAGGCTCTGCTCGAAGTGCGGCGACGGACGACCGACGTCGTCGATCTGGAGATCGTTGCGCTGCTTGGTTGGCCCGTCACCGGTTCAGCTGGTGAAGCGCACCGACGTCTCGCGCGCGAGGCGGTGTCGATGGGGGTCGACTTGGTCGGTGGTTGTCCGCACCTCGACGAAGGAGCTGAAGCCGCCAACGCAGAGTTGGTGAATCTGGCCGGAGAGCTGGGCGTGCCACTCGACCTGCACGCCGATGAACACACCGACGCACATCGCACGTCGCTCCAGGATCTTGCCCAGCGCGTCATCGACACCGGTTTTGCGCACGGCGTCACCGCAAGTCACTGCGTGAGCCTGGGTATGCAGGACGTCGGGACCCAGCAATCGACCGCAGAGAAACTCGCGGAGGCAAAGGTGGGCGTCGTCGCGCTACCGCACACGAATCTTTTTCTGCAGGGACGCGACATGCAGTCGGCGATGCCACGCGGTCTCACTGCCGTGAAGCATCTCCGTGATGCGGGAGTCAAGGTGGCGGCAGGCAGCGACAACCTCCAGGACCCGTTCAACCCGATCGGACGTGGTGATCCCCTCGATGCGGCCGGGCTGATGATTCTCACTGCGCACCTGTTGCCCGACGACGCGTTCGCCAGCGTTTCCACGGTTGCACGAGAGGTGGTGGGTGCATCCGCGGCCGGACCACGTGTCGGCGCCGTCGCCGACCTGATGCTCACATCGGCGTCGAGCGTGCGCGAGATGATCGCCGTCGGCAGTTCACGCACGTTGGTCGTTCGTCGCGGAACGGTTGTCCACAGGCACTGAGGCGCGGCTGCTTTACAAAGTTTTAAAGGACTCGACACACTGCGCTTTTCGTGGGCCATCGTTGGGCGGATTATCCTGCAGAGATGGCTGGGGCACTGTCGTTCAACAACGTTGGAATGACTTTCCCGGATGGCACGCGGGCCCTCGGTGGAGCGACGTTCGATGTGAATCCCGGCGAGTTCGTGACCGTGGTGGGGCCGAGCGGATGCGGCAAGTCGACTCTCTTGCGCATCGCATCGAATCTTGAAACCGCAACCGAGGGTGTCTGCAACGTCGACCGCGACAGCATCGGCTACGTCTTCCAGGACGCAACTCTCTTGCCGTGGCGCACCGTGTCGCGCAACATCGAACTTCTCGCCGAACTGCACGGGGTCGACAAGGCCGAACGTGAACAGCGCGTTCGTAACGTGATCGATCTCGTCGGCCTCAGCGGCTTCGAGGACAAGTACCCGAAACAACTGTCGGGTGGAATGAAGATGCGCGCGTCACTTGCACGCTCGCTCGTCATGAAGCCCCGCGTGTTCCTGTTCGACGAACCGTTCGGAGCGCTCGACGAAATCACCCGTGAACGTCTGAACGACGAATTGCTTCGCCTCTTCCAGCTCGAAGGATTTGCCGGTCTCTTCATCACGCACTCGATCTCCGAGGCCGTCTACATGTCGACCAAGGTTCTCGTGATGTCGTCGCGGCCGGGACGCATCGTCGCATCGTTCGACGTGCCGTTCGCCTACCCACGCGCACATTCGCTGCGTTACGAGCCGGAGTTTGCCGAACTCTGCGGCGAAGTGTCGACCGCACTGCGAGGTGCACTGGTATGACCGACGTGAAGGTTCCAAGCGGGGTTGGCGCGGTACCCGCCAAACGTCCCGATGATGCGCCGGTCGAAACGCAGAACCGTGTTCGTGCGAGCGACGTCATCGGTCCTGCCGTCGTTTTCGTTCTGTTCATCGGCTTTTGGTACGCGTTGTCGACGACGATCCTGCCCGAACAGAAGCGATTCTTGTTGCCCACTCCACACAAGGTGCTGCAAGAGGGCTTCTTCACCTGGCAAGAGGGCGAGCAGCGCGGACTCTTTCCGATTCTGAAGTCGATGTGGAGTTCGATCCAGGTGGCGATCATCGGACTCGTCATCACCATCATCATCGGTACCGCCCTCGCAACGGCGATGGCGACGCGTCGGTGGGTCGAGCGCGCCACATGGCCGTATCTCGTTGCGCTGCAGTCGGCTCCCATCCTTGCCATGACGCCGCTCATTCGTGCATTGATCGACGGTGTGCAGACCCAGCGCGTGCTCGTCGTCGTGTTGATCGCATTCTTCCCGATCGTGAACAACACGCTCTTTGGTTTGTTGTCGGTTGAGAAGAGCCAACACGAACTGTTCACGCTCCACGGTGCAAGCAAGTGGACCCGGCTCACGAAGTTGCAGTTCCCCGCAGCGATGCCCAACATCTTCGTCGGCCTGCGTATCTCGGCTGGTCTCAGCGTGATCGGTGCCGTCGTCGGCGACTTTTATTTCCGTCAGGGCGGCGTGGTTGGTATCGGAGCACAGATCGACATCTATCGCGGTCGTCTCTGGGGTTCGGAATTGATTGCAGCGATCCTCTTGGCGAGCGCCTTTGGTCTTGTCGTGTTCATCGTCTTTGGCTTCCTTTCGAAGCTGGCCATCGGCAAATGGCACACGACAACGAGGGGTCAGTGATGTCCCCCACCCGCAATACAGCAAGCACCATCCAACAAAAGGGAGAGCACATGAAAAGGAAAGCAGCAGCCATCATCGGCGTGCTGAGTCTGGTCAGTCTTGCCGCGTGCGGTGGAGACGACGGAGAAACAACCGACACCGCAGCCGCGACCGAGGAAACAACCGCGGCCGCAACCGAGGACACCACGGCGGCAGCGACCGAGGAGACCACGGCGCCCGCCGCGGAACCCGTGTCGCTCGCCGGCGTCTGCCCGGAGACGGTGACCTTCCAGACCGACTGGAACCCAGAATCCGAACACGGATTCCTGTACCAACTCGTCGGCGACGGCTACGAGGTGGACGCCGCTGGCGTTCGTGTCACCGGCCCGCTCGTGGCTTCGGGTGGCGTCGATACCGGTGTGAAGGTTCAGGTTCGTGCAGGCGGTCCGGCGGTGGGCTTCAGCTCGCCGACGTCGCTCATGTACCAGGATCCGGACATCTTCCTCGGCTTCGTCAGCACCGACGGAGCGGTTCAGGACTCGGGTGAATTCCCGACCATGACCGTCGTTGCGCCGTTCAACATCAACCCGCAGATCATCATGTGGGACCCCGCAACGTACCCCGACGTGAAGACGATCGCTGATCTGAAAGCAACGGGCGCGAAGGTCCGCTACTTCGGTGGCGCGGCGTACATGGAGTACTTCACCGCCAATGGCATCCTCGACAAGAAGCAGGTTGACGGCACCTACGACGGTACGCCGGCCAACTTCGTTGCCGACGGTGGCAAGGCGGCACAGCAGGGCTTCGCAACCTCCGAGCCGTACTACTACGAGAAGGTTCTGACCGACTGGGCCAAGCCGGTTGCGTACCAGACGGTGCACGACGCAGGTTGGACCGCCTACGCGCAGTCCTTGGGTGGCAAGCCCGAGACCATCGAGCAGTACAAGGATTGCCTGAAGCTTCTCGTGCCGATCATTCAGCAAGCACAGGTCGACTACGTGGCCGACCCGGCCAAGACCAATGCACTGATTCTCGATCTCGTGAAGCAGTACAACAACGGTTGGCTCTACGACGAAGGCCAGGCGGCAGCGGCCGTTCAGTTGGCACTCGACAACAAGCTCATCGCAAACAGCCCCGACGGCACGCTCGGAAGTTTCGACCTCCAGCGCATCGAGGACTTCATCAAGATTGCGGTTCCGACGTACGAGAAGATCGGCGCCAAGATGAAGGAAGGCATCACTGCCGCCGACATCGTGACGAACGA